>NZ_SOFC01000018.1:0-89834 GCF_004402825.1 Cryobacterium sp. Hz9 | reverse complement strand
TTTCCGCACCTTTGGGGTACGTATAGATACATTACGGTCCCACCGCCCACCCGTCAAAACGCCCCCAACCCGGGCGTGTCGCACCCCGACCAACCACTCTCCCACCGCTTGAACGACAACCGGGCCCACGTTATGAACGGGGGCCCAGGTTGCACACTGGGCCCAGGGACGGGGCCCGGGGCCCCTCCCTGGGAGCCGGGCTAGTAGCGGTAGTGCTCCACTTTGTAGGGACCTTCGACGGGGATGCCGAGGTAGCCGGCCTGCTCGGGGGTGAGCACGGTCAGTTCCACGCCGAGCGCATTCAGGTGCAGCCGCGCGACCTTCTCATCCAGCAGCTTCGGCAGCACGTACACGCCGACCGGGTACTTCTCCGGCGAGACGTACAGCTCGATCTGCGCGAGTACCTGGTTGGTGAACGAGTTGCTCATCACGAACGAGGGGTGGCCGGTGGCGTTGCCGAGGTTCATCAGGCGCCCCTCGGAGAGCACGAGCACACTGCGCCCGCTCGGCAGGAGCCATTCGTCGACCTGCGGCTTGATCTGCACCTTGACGGCACCCGGCAGCGACTCGAGCGCGGCCATGTCGATCTCGTTGTCGAAGTGTCCGACGTTGGCGACGATAG
This sequence comes from Cryobacterium sp. Hz9, assembly GCF_004402825.1. Lineage (NCBI taxonomy): Bacteria > Bacillati > Actinomycetota > Actinomycetes > Micrococcales > Microbacteriaceae > Cryobacterium > Cryobacterium sp. Hz9. The sequence continues at coordinate 89,212 of NZ_SOFC01000018.1, read as the reverse complement.
CGAGGTGCTTCATGCGCAGCATGTGGTCGACGCCGATGACATTGAAGTTTCCGGTGCCACTGACGAAGATGTCGACCTGTTCGACGACGGAGTCGAGGCGTGCGACCTGGTAACCGTCCATCGCGGCCTGCAGGGCGTTGATCGGGTCGATCTCGCTCACGATCACGCGGGCGCCCTGGCCGCGCAGCGCTTCGGCGGCGCCCTTGCCGACATCACCGTAGCCGGCGACGAAGACGACTTTGCCGCCGATCAGCACATCCGTGGCCCGATTGAGGCCGTCGGGCAGCGAATGACGAATGCCGTACTTGTTGTCGAATTTACTCTTGGTGACCGAGTCGTTGACGTTGATAGCCGGGAACAGTAGTTCCTTGCTGGCGGCGAGCTCGTAGAGGCGATGCACTCCGGTGGTGGTTTCTTCGGTGACGCCCATGAGATCGGCCGCGACCAGGGTCCAGCGGTCGGACGACTCGGCCAGCGACCGACGGAGGGCGGCGAGAATGACGCCGTATTCGTGGCTGTCGCCGGCAGTATCCGCTGGAACAAGGCCGGCCTTTTCGAAGTCGCGCCCCTTGTGCACGAGCATCGTGGCGTCGCCGCCGTCGTCGAGGATCATGTTCGGGCCGGTCCAGGTGGCTCCGGCTGCTTCAGCTTCGGCGCTCCAGTCGAAAATCTGCGAGGTGCACCACCAGTATTCCTCGAGCGTCTCACCCTTCCAGGCGAACACGGGAACACCGGCGGGGGCGTCCACCGTGCCGGTGGGGCCGACCGCGATCGCGGCGGCCGCATCGTCCTGCGTGGAGAAGATGTTGCAGCTGGCCCACCGCACCTGGGCGCCGAGGGCGACGAGGGTCTCGATCAGGACAGCGGTCTGTACGGTCATATGCAGGGATCCGGCGATGCGGGCTCCGGCGAGCGGCTTCGACTCGCTGAATTCGGTGCGCAGGGCCATGAGTCCGGGCATCTCGTTCTCGGCCAGTCGCAGCTGGTGACGCCCAGCCTCAGCGAGCGACAGATCGGCGATCTTATAGGTGAAGGTGGGAGGCGCGGTGGGCAAGGCTACAGTCATGCTGACATCTTGCCATTTCCGCCTGAATGACCGCGACATTTTTTCGATCGCGCCCGTTCTCTTCCTTCCTTTCGGCGCAGTCGCCGGGTTTCAGCCGGCGGTGTCCCGCTCTTCGGTCAGCAGACGGTGGCGCATCAATTGCCAGCCCTGAGGAGCGCTCGTTCGCTCCGCGTGTCGGGAACACAGGTCGAAGCTGTGCGGCTCTTTACGGCCGGAGAGCGGGCCTAGCACGGCCAAGGACTCCGCATAGTCAAAGGTCAGCGTGGCCACCGAGGGTTCGAGGCAGGCAACGCGGGAACAGGGGCGGAATGTCATTGCCTATAAGGGTACCGGCTGCCGGCCCGCCGTAGGATGGCAGCATGTCTCGATCCCGTCGTTCCGCAGCTCCTGAACCGACCGTTCGCGGGCGCGGGCGTGACCGGCACGGCCGCGGCATCCGCAGTTCAGCGACCGGCCCATTCCTGCCGCCGTTACGCACTCGCATTGACCTGTTCGACATGACACTTGTCGCGGCGATCGAGTATTTGCGCGGCCTCTGGCCCCAAGAACTGGGCAAGTCCGTGTTCGAGGTGGCGTCCGGACCGCTGTCGGTGGTGCCCGGCGTGGGTGTTGAACGCTGGATGGTGACGCCCGCGATGAATCGCGTGGTGTTCTACCGTCTGCCGATCCAGCGCCTGTCGCGCCTGCACGAAAACGATGAGATGCACCAACGCATGATGATCGAGACCTGCGTGTTTCGCGGCGTCGCCGAACTGCTCGGCAAGGACCCCTGGGATCTCGCGCCGGATCGCTTCCGCCACTTCTGAGGGATCGACTGAAACCCGCAGCGTCGATTGCCGTCGGGTGGGCATCCGCTTGATTGTGTCCTGAGTTCCGCGCGATGACTGGGATCGCAGGCCTTACTCGGGGCGATTGGCCTGCCTGCTGGTCGGAACGCTTGCTGTATTTAGTAACAGAAGGGTAACGGTTCGGGGCAAGTCCAAACCATTTCGGGGGTGGAGCCGAACACCATGCAGACCCCAACACCAACTGCACGATCTAACGAAAAGGATTCATCCCATGCGTTCATTCACCAAAACCACCGTCGGTTTCGCTGCTGCGGGAATTCTCATCGCCGGCCTCGCAGGATGCTCATCGGACGCCAGCACGGCGACACCGGCGCCCGCTTCAAGCTCAAGCTCGTCCAGCTCGGCCGAAGCCACGCCGACGCCGCTCGCCTCTATCCCCAGCCTGTCCGGTGTTGACACCGCCGTGCTGCTGGACGCCGACTTCGGCGCTGCGCTGACAAGCCTCGGCCTCACCGCCGGCACAGTCGGAACGGCCACCCTCGAAGAGGGCAGCCTGCACTTCCCGATCACCGGTGGAAACGTGGACTACTACGACCCGGCCGAGAGCTACCGCCCCTTCGTTCAGGGCACCATTCAGCACGAGGGTTCTGGCTTCTCGCTGACCGCCGGCGACATTGTCGTCGAGCTCACCAACTTCACCATCGACCCAGGCACCTCGGAGCTCTTCGGTGATGTCTCGGTCAACGGAGAGTCCGCCGCGACCCAGGCCCTCCTGTTCAACCTCTACGGTGGAACCCTTGAGCCCCTCAAGATGGACGGCGACAACGCCATCCTCACCGGTACCACGGTTCACATCTCCTCCGTCGCCGCCGGCCTGCTGAATTCCACGTTCAGCACCGACGCCGTCGCTGACCAGATGCTCGTTGGTATCGCGACCATCACCGCCGCGACCAAGTAGTCAGTCGGTTACTGGTTAGGCGGCTCTACCTAAGAGTCAGCGTCACAGCACGAATCGGGGCCCGCCACACGGCGGGCCCCGATTCGTGCGTGCCCGCCCACGTCATCGAACTTCCTGCGAGCAGTTGGCAGGCGTTCAGATTGGTGCCGCCTGCGCAGACACCGGCCGCGAGCGGAAGTGAGCGACGGCATCCGCTCGGTCGGCGTAGGCCAGCACAACGGTTTCGACCCGGAGCCGCAACCGGGGCTGCGCGGGTCGTTGCGGACGGTCGCGCCAGGGTCGATCGGGTCAAGGGAGAGCCGTCGATTCCGCTGCCGAGACGGCGGCGAATGCGGCCCGCACACAAGGAACACGAACCGATTCAGGCGGGGCGCACTCGTCGCGATCGGGGCAGTATCCGTTTGAGGCCACCGGGGCCGGCGCGATGCAGCGAGACCAGGGCGATCACAATGACCGAAATCGCGATCGACGTTTGGGTGAGTTGCACGCTCGGCACGAGCAGCCGCAGCGTGAGCGCCATCGGCACGAGCAGCCATTCCCAGCGCCCGCTGAGCGCAACGAACGGCAGTAACAAGAGCGCGTACCAGGGGTAGCGCGGGCTGAGTACGAGCAGGGTCGCGCCGATCATGACGAGCTGGCCGACCCACGGCTGGTTCTGGTCGGTCTTGACGATCACCAGGACGGCGACGACGGCAAGAATCAGGGCGGCGACGATGACAGCCGATTCCCCGGGCGCGACAAGAGACACCAGGGCGAACCGGGACCCATCCTGGTAGCCTTCTTCGCTCAGGTAGCCGGGCAGATAGCCGAGGACCCCGATGCCGGTGGCCAGCACATAGGGCAGGTACAGCAGCGCAAAACTCAGAATGGATGCGGTGACCATGCGCCACCCGCCCCGTTTGAGTAGGGCCGGTGCCGCCAAAACCGGGATGAGCTTGGTGCCGATCGCGATTCCGAGCATGACGCCCCCGCGCCAGACCTTCCTCGACGACACCAGGAACGCCGCCGCGACGACGAAGATAACGCCGAGCATGTCGACGTGGGAGTTGGTGATGGCCTCGGTGGCGACGAGCGGGCACCAGGCCCAGAGCGTCGCGTTGCGGGGGTCGAGGCCGCGTCGGTGCATGCCGACAAGCAGCAAGACGGTCGTACCGACACTCAGCAGCAGGCCGGCGAGCTGCAAGGGCCAGTAGGCGGGTTCGGGTCCGGTGAGAAAACGCACGCCGGCGAAGAAGATTTCACTGGCCGGTGGGTAGATCGTGGGCACGGTCGTGCGGTTCAGTGCGGAGCAGAGCAGGTCGCCAGAGTCGGTCTTGTGGGCGCTGGCGATGCGTTCGCCGACGCAGGCTTCCTGGCCGTCGGTCGTGGTTTGGGGTGCCGGGAACAGCCAGTCTGGTCTCAGGGAATCGAGACGGTCATCCGCTGGGGTGAAAGCGTAGGGGCTGATGCCGTTGATTTGCACAATGCCGTCCCAGGCGTAGCGGGCCGAGTCCGTGCTCGTGTTGGGTGGGCCGACCATGGCCGCGCCGCCGATCAGGGTAGAGCCGGCCAGGATCAACGCGACCACCGCCTTGCCTCGGACCCGGCGCAGCAGCCAGTACGCCAGGCCGAACAGCAGCCAGAGAGCACCCGTCACGAGCACGAATTGTGCCTCGTCCCGAACCGGTGCAAACAGGTCGAAGGCCAATAGGCTGAAGGCGGTGAGGGCAGCGCTGAGCACAAGCAGCCCCGCGATGATCGTTATGCGCACGGTTCATCCTCCCGCATCATGCGCGTTGTAGCGCCCGGCGTGATGCTCCCGGCTGACACACCCGCACATCGTAAGGATTCAGCGGGGTTGAAGCGGGCTCTCAGGTGGTGCAATAGGATCATGCGGCGATTGATGTATGAGGCCCAAAGGGCGCTGGCGTCGCCGGTGCGCAATCCCCGGATGGCGACGGTGATTGGGCGGCTCCTCGGCGCCGCTTTTCTGATCTGTTTCGGCACCGGCCTGTACAGTCATTTTCTGCAGGAACCACTCGACTGGATGCGTTTTGCAACCCGGCCCGAGTTTCTCTATCAGGTCACCCAGGGCACGCACATCATCGCCGGGATCGCCTGTTTTCCGCTACTGCTGGCCAAACTCCACATTGTTTTTCCCGGGCTGTTCGCGTATCCCCCGGTGCGCGGATTCTGGAATTTTCTCGAGCGAGCCTCGATCGCCCTGTTCGTGGGAGCCTCGCTCGTGCAGATCACGATCGGGCTGCTCAACACCTATCAGTGGTACCCGTGGCCGTTTCCGTTCCGCCAGGTGCACTTCGCGCTCGGCTGGGTGCTGATCGGGCTGCTGGTCATTCACATCGGGGTCAAGCTTCCAACGATCACGCGGTACTGGAACAAAGCCTCCGAGGCGAGCGGGGACGACGATATAGACGGCGGCCATCGCGCCGACCACCATCTCATGGATGCGGTCTCGGGTGACCGAGGCGAGAACGACGAGGCCGCGCGCCTGAGGGGCACGACCCGGCCCGGCGGCCTGACCGGGCGGGCGCTCGATTACATCGACTCCACCCCGCGCGCGGCGAGCCGGCTGAGCCGTCGCGGATTTCTCACCACGGTCGGCGTAGCCACGACCGCAGTCGTCGGCCTGACCGCTGGGCAGACCTTCACCCCGCTCAACGCGGTCAACCTGTTCGGGCCTCGCAAGAAAGGCGTGGGCCAGCAGGGTGTGCCGGTGAACCGCACGAGCAAGCAGGCGAAGGTAGCCGATGCCGCGATGAACTCGGCGTGGACCCTGACGGTCGCGGTCGCGGGCGCCGAGCGTTCCTTCACCCGGGACGAGCTGCTCGCCCTCCCGCAGACCGACGTGACCCTGCCGATCGCCTGCGTCGAGGGGTGGAGCCAGATGGCCTTCTGGCGCGGCGTGCGGTTGCGCGACCTCGCCGATTTGATGAGCGCCGATCCGGAGACCTCGTTTCGTTTGATCAGTCTCGAAGAACGCGGCAGCTTCAGCAAGACGCAGATGGGCCGGGAGTATGTGCGCGACCCATTGACCCTCGTCGCCCTCGAGCTGAACGGTGAGACTCTCGACCTGGAGCACGGGTATCCGGCCCGGATGATCGCGCCTGGCCGTCCCGGCGTGTTGCAAACCAAATGGCTGAGCCGAATCGAGGCGATCGAATCATGACAGCGAGTGCGAACGGGTCGCGACACGGGTCCGCCGGAGTGGATGTCGGGGTGACCGAGACCGTCGGGACCGGACTCAATCCTCCGCCGGCCGGGATCACGGCGTCGACCAGCAGACGAATGCGCACCATCCGCTGGGTACTGGTGGGTGGCGGCGTGCTGCTGCTCGCCTGGGGCGCATTCGTGATGTTTGATTTGGTGCGGCTCACCCGGATTCCCGGGGTGGCGCTGTGGATTGCCGCGGCAATCCTTCTGCACGATGCGATTCTGGCGCCGATCGTGTTCGCGCTCGGTATTGGGTTGCGGCGAGCCGGGCGCCGGGTGTCCGGGACGGTCATTGCGATCGTGCAGGGCGGCATCGTCGTCGGGTCGATCGTGTCGCTCGTCGCTGTGCCGACGATCGTGGCAAAGAATTTCGCACCGGCAAATGCAACCGTGCTGCCGCTGAATTACGGGCTCAACCTAGGGATCTTCTGGCTCGTGCTCGCCGCACTGACCGTGGGGCTATCGGCCTGGGCGGTCATGCGTGAGCGGCGCGGGTCCGGCGTGCGGCTGCAGGACGACTCCGAGCGCTGATCTGGGCGCATCGGGCGCACCGGCGTAGGTTTAGCGGCTGGGCGCAGGATCAATCATGCGCCCGGCGAGCAAACCTGCGCCCGGCCGCACGGGCGTGCGAACCCGGCACTGTGGGCGCGGCACTGCGAACCCGGCACTGTGGTGCGGGCGCGCTAGGCGCGCGCGAGGCGGGCGAAGGACCGCTCGCCCTTGGTCCATTCGGCGACCTGCACCAGTCCGACTTTCGCGGCTCGTCGACGCAGGGCGCTGACCCCGATTTCGGCCCACGGGAAGGCGTCACTCGTGTGACCCGCGGCATCCTGCAGGGTGCTCTCGTAGGCGAGGTCATGCTCGGGATCGCGGTGCACCTCGACGACAAGCACTCCGTCGACGGCCAGTAGGGACACGCAGCGGTCGAGCAGCGCATCGGGGTCGCCGCCGATACCGATGTTGCCATCGACGAGCAGCAGGGTCGCCCAGGTTCCTTCGAGTGGTATGTCGTCGAACACCGAGCGGTGCAGAACAGCGAGTCCGGCCGCGACCGCGATTCGCACGGCGGTCGGCGATACGTCCACGCCGAGGGCGTCGAGCCCCTCGTCGATCGCGGCCTGGATCATGCGCCCCGGGCCACAGCCGATGTCGAGCACCGGACCGGCCACGCCGGCGAGCAAAGATCGGTCGATCGCATCGGCTCCGGCGCTCCAGCGCCCGGCGTGCATGGTCGAGATGCGCGCCGCGGTGCCCGGATCGGCGTCGAGGCGGTGGCCGTACAGGTAGAGCACGTTGTCGTCGCTCTGCAACGCCTGGGCGTAGGGTTCGGACCCACCGGCCCCGAACGTGGTCGAGCGGCGAAAGCGGTCGGTCGTTGTCCGGTCGCTCGTCGCACGGGCCGTCAGCGTGCGGTCCGCCAGCTGGCCGATGAAATCGGCTTTGAGTCGTTCGGCAGTCTCGCCAGTTCCGTCGCGGTCCGCGCATTCCGCCCACTGATCCCAGAGTCGCGGCGATACGACGCTCATGAGCGTGCCCCGCTCCGGGAGAGAGGATCGACGGCGCGCAGTTCGGCAGCACCCGGCTGAGCGGATGTTCGCAGCCCCGAGAAAGTGCGCGCGAACCGGGTGTGGGGCGCGGCCGAGGCGACGATGCGGGCATCAGAAATGGTGTCGATGTCGGTGAGCGCGGGCAACAGGCGCACGCTCAGGCCCGCTTCGTTGAGGCGCCGCAGCTGGTGTGCGCCGGTATCGGAGCGGCTCATCGGGATGCCGCGGAGCAGCGCGCCGGTCGGGTTTTTCAGGGCGAGCGCCCAGAAGCCGCCGTCGTCTGCCGGGCCGATCCAGGCCTCCGTCTCGGTGGTCCAATCGGTGAACACGGGCATGAGCAGTTCGTGGGTGACCTGGGGGGTGTCCATGCCGAGCAGAAGGGTCGGTTCGTCGAGGTGGTCGAAGATCGCGGCGAGGCGCTCGTCGAGACCGCCAGCGCTTTGCGGCAAAATTTCCCACGCGGAGGCTTCGGGCGGCGGCGTCACACCGTCGAACGCCAGAATATGGCGCGTTGCGGGCAGTGACCGGGCGACAGCGAGGGTGTCGGCGAGGCTGGCCGCGGCTAATTCGGCGGCCTGTTCTAGCGAGAGCGGCGGGTGCAGCCGGGTCTTGACCTTGCCGGGCAGGCACTCCTTGGCGATGACGACGATGGCGGTCATGAGCGTGCTCCACTCCGGTCGACGCTGACGTTCCGGTCGACACGGTCGGCGCGGAGCAGTGCGGACATGTCCTGGATAGCCGTGAGGGTGCCGCGCGCGGTTCCGGTCACCTTGCTGCGGCCTACGCGCGGGGCGTAGCCGGTGTCGACTTCGCGGATGCGCCAGTTGGCGGCGGCGGCTCCCAGAAACATCTCGAGCGGATACCCGCTGCGGCGGTCGTGCAGGTCAAGGGCGAGGACGTTCTCGCGGCGAGCCGCGCGCATGGGTCCGAGGTCATGGATGTTCACACCGGTTATTCGGCGCAGTCGCCAGGAAAGATAGGTATTTGCCACACGGGCATGCGCGGGCCATGCGTTGCGCGTGGTCGGGCGGCGGCGGCCGAGTACGAGGTCGGCTTCATCGGCGGTGATCGGGTCGACCACGAGCGGCAGGTCGCGGGGGTCCATCGAGGCGTCAGCGTCGCAGAAAGCGACGATCGGGGCGGTCGCGGCGAGGAGCCCGGCGTGGGCGGCGGCGCCGAATCCGCGTCGACGCTCGTGCACGACGTGCGCGCCTAGATGGCGGGCGAGGGCGGCGGATCCGTCGGTCGACCCGTTGTCGACGACGATCGCGCGATAACCGGCGGGCATACGTTCAAGAATCCACGGCAGAGCCTGCGCCTCGTTCAGACAGGGCAACACGACGTCGACCCGAGTGCTTATCATCCTTCGACTCTACGGTGGAGGGCTGGGCCTCCAATGCGAAAGAGGTTACGAACCACGGAAAGATGCTGAGGGGCCGGTGTGAGTGGGCGACGGAGGGCATCCGCTTTGGTGATCGACCTAAACGACGCGCGCGCCCGGCGCGGCGCGGCAACCGCGCGCCTAGTCTAAGGGGGTGTCTCCCTCCCAATATTTTTCACCACCCCGAACGGATTCCCTCACCGGCCGCCGCGTGCTCGTCATCGAGGACGACCCCATGGTGTCCGAGGTGGTCGGGCAGTACCTGCGCGCCGCCGGGTTCGTCGTGGACGAAGCCATCGATGGGCTCGCCGGCCTGCGCCAGGCCGAAGCCGTGCAGCCCGACCTCGTGGTGCTCGACCGCATGCTTCCGCTTCTCGATGGCATCGAAGTGTGCCGGCGTATCCGCGTGAACTGGGGTGCACTGCCGGTGATCATGCTGACCGCGCTCGGCGAGGAAGAGCACCGCATCGAGGGTCTTGAAGTGGGTGCCGACGACTATCTCGTGAAGCCGTTCTCGCCACGGGAGCTCGTGCTGCGGGTGCAGTCGGTTCTTCGGCGAAGCGGCACGGAGTCGATTCCGGAGGGCATGCTCGCTGCCGGCGAATTCTCCCTCAACCTGGCCGCGCATGAGATTCGTTTGCGTGGCAAACCACTCGTGCTCACCGCGCGGGAGTTCGACCTGCTCGCCTACCTGATCTGGCGGCCGTCGAAGGTGCTGACCCGAGAGGAACTGCTGCGCTCGGTCTGGGGCTGGGAATTCGGCGACCTGTCGACCGTGACCGTGCACGTGCGGCGGCTGCGGGAGAAAATCGAGGCAGACCCGGCGCATCCGCTGCTCGTGACTACGGTGTGGGGTGTCGGCTACCGCTTTGATCCGGTGCCGCTCGGGATCGGTGAGGATGCGGCAACCGCTGCGACACCGGTGTCTGAGACGTCGGGGGGTGCGGCATGACCGCCGCCGACCAGGGGGCGGAAATTCTCATCACCCCCTTGCAGGCGCAGTGACCGCGCCAACGTTTGCAGCCGTCGCCGGCATTGCCCTGGCCTGCGCGCTCGTCGTGGGCGCGTTCGGGCTGCTGGCGCTGCGCCTGCTCTCGCGCGGATCGCTCGTGACGCAACTCATCGTCGTCGCGTTTGCGACCGTCGCGTCGGTGGTCAGCGGAACCGCAGCGGTCGCCTCGCTGATGTATCTGTCGACGCACGACCTGACCGTGTTCTACTCGGTTGTCGTGGTCGCCGGAATCGTTTCACTCGTCATGGCCGCCGTTTTGGGGCGCTCGCTCGTGCGTGACAACCAATATTTTCGGGCCGCGGCGGTGAGCATCGGTCGGGGGGAATCGGTGACATCCCCGGATCGGCATACGAGCACGGAATTCGCCTCGCTGGCCGGAGAACTGGCCGCAACGGCCGACCGGCTGACCGAATCCCGCGAGCGGGAAAAGCGCATCGAAACGTCGCGACGTGAAATTGTGGCCTGGATCTCCCATGACCTGCGCACGCCCCTCGCCGGCATTCGGGCCATGGCCGAGGCCCTCGAAGATGGCATGGCGCCCGACCCCGAACGGTATTACGTGCAGATTCGGGGGCAGGTCGACCGGCTCAGCGGCATGGTCGATGACCTGTTTGAGCTGTCCAAGATCCACTCGGGAGCGCTGCAACTCACCTTCGAACGGGTCGCCCTGTACGACCTGATCAGCGACACGATCGCCGATCTCGCGCCGGTCGCCCTCGCGAAATCGCTCGATCTGCGCTTCGAGGGTGAACGCGGGCTCAGCCTGCAAGCGGATGCCCGCGAGCTCGCTCGCGCGGTGGGGAACCTGGTCATGAACGCCATTCAGCATTCCCCGGCCGGGAGCGCCATCGTCGTGTCGGCCACCCGGCACGTCGACGGGCGGGCGGTGATCTCGGTCGTCGACGCGGCCGGCGGAATTCCCGAGCAGGACCTCCCCCGGGTGTTCGAGGCCGGCTGGCGGGCGAGCGAGCCGCGCACAGCGTCCGCCTGGGGCACCGGCACCGGTCGCAGCGGCGGCGCCGGGTTGGGGCTCGCGATCGTCGAGGGAATCGTGCGGGCTCATGCCGGGCAGGTGACGGTGACCAATGTGCACAACGGATGCCGGTTCGAGCTGCTGCTGCCGCAGCATCCGCTTGGTTGACAGGGCACGAAATGGCAGCGCTCGAACTGCTGCGCGTGACCGGTCAGGGGCGCACGGCGGCTCGCAGGGGGGCCGTGGCAAACTCCCGCATGCCGTCCTCGAAGGAGACCGTGGCCGACCAGCCGAGTTCCTGACGCAAGCGCTCGGAGGACGCGGTGATGTGACGCACGTCGCCGAGCCGGTACTGTCCGGTCACGACCGGAGCCAAGCCGCCCGACGCAGCGGCCAGGGCGGAGGCCATGTCTCCGATGGTGTGCACGATTCCGCTGCCGACGTTGAACGGGCGAAATATTCCGGAATCGGCGGGCGCTGCCGGCCGGACGTGTTCCGGCGCGGTGAAGTCCAACGCGGCGATGTTGGCCGCGGCCACATCCCGCACGTGCACGAAGTCACGGCGCTGCCGGCCGTCCTCGTAGACCCGCGGAGCCTCACCGCGCTCGATCGCCGAGCGAAACAGGGAGGCGACTCCCGCGTACGGCGTGTTCTGCGGCATGCCCGGACCATAGACGTTGTGGTACCGCAGGGCGGCGACGCGCCCACCGGTGGAGCGAGCCCAGGCCGTGGCGAGGTACTCCTGGCCGAGCTTGCTGCTCGCGTAGACGTTGCGTGGGTCGAGCGGATCGGTTTCGCTCACCAGCATGGGCTCGAGCGGCAGCCCGGTCGCCGGGTCGAGCGGGTCGAAGCGTCCGGCGTCGAGGTCGTTCGCCAGGCGCGGTCCCGGCCGGGTGGATCCGTTCGGGCCGCGGTAGCTGCCCTCACCGTAGACGACCATGGATGACGCCACAACCAGACGACGGATGCCCCGCTCGGCCATCGCGGCCAGCAGCACCGCGGTACCAACCTCGTTGCTGTGCACATAGTCGGGGGCGTCAGCGAAGTCGACTCCGAGACCGACCTTGGCGGCTTGATGGCACACCACGTCGATGTCGACGAGGGCGCGGGCGGCGACGGCCGGGTCGGTCACGTCCCCGTGTACGAATTCCACCCGCCGGTCCAGACCCGCTGGCGCGTTGCTCTGGGTCGCGGACTGCGGCGCGGGACCGTGCACGTCGGCGCGCAACGAGTCGAGCACGCGCACCGTGTAACCACGGGCGAGCGCAGCGTCGACGACCGCCGATCCGATGAAGCCGGCGCCGCCGGTGACGAGCAGGTGTTCGCCGGCCCTCACGACCGATCCCCCGAGCCGGAGTGCACGGCACGCGCCAGGACGACGTCGACCTGGGCCGGATCGATGAGTGCGCGCGGAGTGAAGTCGGTCGGCAAAGCGCGCAAGATGCCGTCGATCGCGGCCAGGATGCGAGGCTGGGCCTCGCGGAGGCGACGGAACACGGCCGACGCGGTCACAGCATCCGTTTCGCTGGTCGAGGCACCCCCGTCAACCTCGAGCACGGGCGCCAGCCCGGCGTCGGCGTCGGTCACGAACGAGAGGTTGACCGTGCCCATATTGAGCTCGCCGGCAAGCACTATCTCGGGGTACGCGGTCATGTTGACGATATGCGCGCCGATCGACCGGAACCAGATCGACTCCGCCCGGGTGGAGAACCGCGGACCCTGGATGACGACAACCGTTCCGGTCGGTGCGAATGTCTCGCCGAGGGTGGTGAGGGCACTGATGGCGTAGCCGCGCAACAACGGATCGAACGGGTCGGCGGCGGAGAGATGCTGCACCGACTGCTGATCGTAGAACGTGTCGGTGCGGCCAGCCGTGCGGTCGATGAACTGGTCGGTGACCACGAGCAGCCCCGGCGTGTACTCCGGAGTGACTCCACCGACGGCCGACGAGGAGATGATCGCGCGCACGCCGATCGAGGCGAGCGCCCAGATGTTGGCCCGGTAGTTGATCAGGTGCGGCGCCACGCTGTGTCCGCCGCCGTGTCGCGGCAGAAACGCGACGCGACGACCGGCGCGCAGGCCGATCGTGACCGAAGCCGTTCCGTACGGCGTCTTCACCTCGTGCGTCACCGCACCCGACGGGTCGATGAGTTCGTAGAGTCCCGAGCCGCCGATCACGGCGATCTCCGCGCGAGCGGTCGGGTCAACGAGGCGGTCGGCAGTCGAGTCAATCGTCACAAGCGGCTCCCAGCAGGTTACAAGTGGAACAATCAGTGTGCCATCGAAACCGGCGCTCCCGCGCCAGCCCGCCGCCGGGACACCCGAAAACGGATACCGCGCTCCGGCCAGACGTTTGGCCCGGGCTCGCAGGAACTAGTGCGTGTAGACGCGGATGCCCGAGGCGAGCGGACCGGGCGGGTTCAGAGCGAACGAGGAGAGCGCGCCGTCGCCGGAATAGTCCACGAGCGCGAAGAGCTGTTCCCCGCCGCTCACGACGTAGCGGACTCCGCTCGCCACCGGCACCGTGACGCTGGCCCCGGCGTCGACCCGCAGGTCTACCGGGGTGCCACCGTCGGGCGTGAGGGTGAGCGAGGCATCCGCTGCCGCGCCGTTGACGAGGTGCAGGGTCGGCGACGGTCCCTCGGCCACCGCGACGGCGAAGTCACCGGTCAGCGGCGCCGAGGCGGAGAACCAGCCGAAGTCCTTTTTGCCGGCGCTGTCGGTAGCGGTGCGTGCGGCCGCGACGATCGGCTCGTCGGAGCTCAGCCGTACCGAGTAACTGCCAACGGCCAGCGGTGACAACGGAATCTCGGTGGCGATCCCGGGTTCGACTTCCACCTGGGTAGACGTTCCCCCCGTGGTTCCATCGGCGCTCGTCACACCGATCTGTACGGTCGCCGCGACAGCGCCCGGCACGAACACCCGAATCGACGGGGTGTCGGCGTTGAAGCCTTCCCCCGTCGTCACAGTCTCCTCGGTGACGGCCGTCATAACGCGCACGCCGGCAATGATCTGATTGGTGGCGGGGGTCGCGGTGGTGCCGATGATCTCGACACCGCCCGGTTCGATACCCCGGATACTGCTCTGCTCCAGTGCGGCAACCACCTGCCCGCCGCGCGATTGAACCCGCAGAACGGGCGACTTCACATTCGGGGCGAGGCCGGCGAGCGAAATGATCCGCTGCTCTCCCGGCTGCACCAGAATGCCGGTGGCACCGGGCGCATCGACGAGTCCGCTCTCGCCGGAGACGGTCACGTCGACGGTGGCGAGCACGGTGCTCGGGTTGCTCAGCAGCAGCAGGCTGGTGCGTCCAATGTCGGTGGAACCGCCAACGATCCAGGCGTCGCTGGCCGCTTCGGCGCAGGTGGCGACGGCGAGACCGCCGAGAGTGTCCGTGGCGGCGACCTGCGACTGGCTGCCGGCCACGAGCGGCGGCACCGTGGCGCCGTTTTGCACGGGAACGGTCAGGAGCAGCGGCGGCTGCCGACTGTTTGAATCGTCGACCGCGGTGATCTCGGTCACCTCCGGGCGAATCTGCGCCAGGGAGTCCCCCGCAACGGCGCCATACACGGCGGATGCCGCCCCCACACTCGACGCCGCCTGCGCCTGTGTCGAGTCTTCGGCGAGCGTCAACAACGGTCCAGGGCACACCCGCTGCTGCTCGCTCGGCGACGGCGCGATCTCGCTCGAGCGCGGTTCGCGCTCCACGGTCGGCAGCGTCACCAGGGTGGCAATCCCAAGCGTGACAACGACGACGGCGATGCCGGTGAGGCCGAGCACGCCGCGACCAGCGCGCCCGCCGATGCGGGCGATTCGGCTTCTATCGGGCATTGTGTTCCTTCGCGGTCGTCGGCTCGGCCGCACTCTCTGTCGAATCAGAGACAGCGTCGTCGGACTCCAACCCGGTACCGACACCAATTTTCCGGTCTATCGCGAGGTCGGCTTCCAGGTCGGTGCCGAGTGGCGCGTCCAGGCCGCTGTCAAGGTCAGACGCCGATGCCCCGTCCTTCGCCCGGCGCCCGCGCCTCGACTTCTGCTTGGCATCGGCCCGGGCTGCCCGGCGAATGGCATCGCGATTGGCTTGGCGCACGGCTTCGCGGCCGGCACCGATCGGCAGGGACAGCAGCACCGCGCTGCCTACCACGGTGAGGGCAATCAGGAGGGTCACGAGGCCGAAGGCGCCGCCCGCGTTAGCCGGGATGGGGGTCGAGGCTGCGGCATCCGTTTCGCCGAATTGCCACAGGCGGCCGAACTCGGTGTCGCCGACCGGGGCCAGTGCGGCGTTACCGTCGAGGGCGGTTTCGGTGCGCAGTGCCGTGGCGGCAGCGTCAACGTTGTCGCCGGCCGGCTGCAACACGATAAAGCGGATGCCGAACTCGGCCAGATCCGCGCTGGTGTCGAGTCCGCTGCGGGAGGCAAGGTTGCCGGCGATTTCCGCGAGCGCTTTCTCGCGAGCACTGAGCGTCTGGTCGGTGCTGCTGAGGGTGGATTGCTGGTTCAGGATGGCGCCGGCGCCGCGTTCGATGGTGGCGAGCAGGCCGCCGTCGGCTTGCGGAGTGAGCTGCAGCGTGCTGATCCGAGGGTCGATCCGGGCTTCGGCAGCAACGAAGGCCGGTTGAGTCTGCCCGGTTCCCTCCTGGACGGCGGCGGTTCCGAGGTGCAGCGAGGCGACGAGCGGCAGCACCACCACGGCCAGGGTGAGAGCGGCGACCACGCCGGGCGCCAGAGCGAACCGGTGCAGGGAGCGGAGGCCGATCACCAGGGCGCCGACCAGCCCGAGCCAGTACAGGCTGAGCCCGGACCCCGACCAGACGCGCACCGGTTCGGCGCCGATCGCGGTGAGTACGAGCTGGTTGGCGGCGAGGGCGGTGCCGAATCCGAGCAGGGCCACCAGCCAGGCTCCGCTCGCGAGGCGCGCGCCGGGCAGCAGCAGCGCCAGGAGGGCGAGCACGGCCAGCGGCGCAAGCAGAATGGGCACCAACGTCTGCGGATCGAGGCCGACAACGGCGAACCGGTCGAGCACATCGACCCACCCGTCGGTACCCGGCAGCCCGAACAGCAGTTGCAGGGTGGGAGCGTGCCCGCTCGGCACGGGCAGGCCAGGGTCGGCAACGAGGTTGAGCCAGGTGCCGCGCAGGCCCTGGTCGGCGATAATCGGAATCGCCAGCGCGAGCGCCGGCAGCGGTATGCCGATGAAGCGCATCGCCCTCCGGGTGGCGAGGGCCACGCTGAGGGCCCAGACCACGAGCAGGGCCGGGGCGAGTGAGGGCGCGCAGGCGAGGACCGCCGCGAACAGCAGGGCGGCCGTGGCCGACGCCGACCAGGTGCGCGCCGCCGCGAACCAGGCGAAGAACAGCCACGGCAATAGCAGATGCACCAGAATCGCGGCCGGGCGACCGTCGGCCAAGGCGATCAGAAAGGTCGGGGCCAGCACCCAGAGGGTGGCGGCCAGGGCGCGCAGGCTGCCGCGGTCGGTCAAGCGAGTCGCGGCCATCCACGCGCCGACGGCGGCGAGTGGAAAGGCGAGCGCGTAGACCAGCACGAGCGCGAACGACGGCGACCAGAACGCAATCGAGCCGAGCACAGCGACGACCGCGGCGAACGGGTCGGCCGCGCCGACGAAGCCGAGCCCGAGATCACGCCAGCCGTAGCCGACGCTCGCCCACAATTCGGGCAGGGTCGGCGAGAGCGGCAGCAGTCCGCCGCCGGTCAGGGTGTCTGCGCCCAGCAGCGGCAGCATCATGACCATGCCCACGACCGCCGCGGCGAGCATGGTCCAGGCCCCGCCGCCAGCGAAGAATCGAATTTCCGGGCGTTCGCCGTGCAGGCCGAACAGGCTCGCCTCTCGCTTGAGCGAGTGCCGCCGGCGCACTTCAGCCGACGGAACCCGCAGGGTAGAGATGGCGTCCCAGCCGAGCGTGCGGGTCTGGGCGAAGGAGCGACGGGCGTTACCGACGCGCATTCCGTTGAAGGCAGCACCGAACGCCGCCGCGAATTCGCCCACGACCGCGCCGGGTTCCTTGCGCAGCAGTTGACCGATCGAGCGTATGAAGGCGAGCGGCAGCAGAGACAGCCAGTGCACGACCAGGGCACCGACCGGCGCGTAGACCAGGCGCCGGTGTAGTTGTGCGGAGCGTTCGGCCCGCATCCGGCGCCGGCGCAGGCGCCCCCGCGATGACTGGTTGGGCCCGGCAACGCCGTCACCAGCCGACGCGACGCGGGCGGCCGGAACGACCGCGACGCGATAGCCGGCCAGGCGCACGCGCACGCAGAAGTCGAGCGAATCGTCAACCGTCGGCAGGGCCGGGTCGAACCCGCCCAACTGCTCCCAGACGGTGTGGCGCACGAGCATGCCGCCGGCGCTGACGGCGAGCACGTCGCTCAGGCCGTCGTGCTGGCCCTGGTCCAGTTCACTTTCGACCAGGGCGACGGTAGTGCCGAGCGGCGTCATCGACTCGCCAAAGTTGTGGATGTATTCGCTGGCGATCCATTCCATGACCTTCGGCCCGGCGACAGCCACCGAGGGGGCGATCTCGAGCGCATCGACGAGCACCTCGAGGGCGCTCGACTCCGGCGCGCTGTCCTGGGCGAGCAGCCAGAGCAGCTCGCGGTCATGCGTGGGCGGCGTCGACACGCGGAGAGCGGCGGATATCGCCTGCCCGAAGTTCAGATCGGCGTCGGCGGCAATGAACTGTGTCGGCTCGAATCCGGCGAGCATCTGCGCGGTCGCATCGCTCGAACCGCAGTCCACGGTGATGACCCGATCGGGTTTGCGAGTCTGCAGCGACAACGCCTTGAGAGTTCGCTCAAGGTGTTTCGCGCCGTTTCGGGCGACAAGGATGGCGGTGACTCTCGGTTGCATAACAGCTCCAGCCTAGGACGGAACGGCTGGGGGGCACTGAACCGAGAGGGCGCGCCTCAAATATTGGGCCGCACGAGCCAGCGGATGCCAGCGGAATGAACGGCTACGCGCGCTTGCGCAGTTTGCGGCGTTCGCGCTCGGAGAGGCCGCCCCAGATGCCGAATCGTTCGTCGTTACTGAGCGCGTATTCGAGGCACTCGCCGCGCACCTCGCAGCCGGAGCAAATCTTCTTGGCGTCGCGGGTGGAGCCGCCCTTCTCGGGAAAGAAGGCCTCGGGATCGGTCTGCGCGCACAGCGAGTCGGCCTGCCAGGCTAGAAGGTTCTCGTCGCCGAGATCTTGTCGTACGCCCGGAACACCGAGGGCGACGGGGTCAACGAACCAGTCTTCTGGTACTCCGGAACGATAGTCGAGCATGGCCACATCGTCTCCCCGCGCTCACTCCGCACCGAATAGTGCTGTGCCTAATTACACCGGTGTAATTCGCTAACGTCAAGTCGCAGATCTTAAACCCTCAATACAGGCTGGAGGGTTGCGACGCGCCCAAGGTGTCGAAGTCGGGCATGCGGGCGGTACCCGACCTGCGCGGCAACGTTGCGAACGTAGCACGATCGGCGCCGTCAACGGCGTGTCGTCGCCCTCAGAGGGCGGCGGCGCGCGATGAGTCCCAGGCGCTCTGCACCATCTGCTCGAGGGTGTGGCGCATGCTCCAGCGCAGGTCGCGAGCCGCGAGCGCGCCCGAGGCCACGATGCGATCGGGGTCCCCGGCGCGGCGCGAACCGATCTGAGGAGTGAAGTCGATACCGGTGACCCGGCGCACGGTCGCCATGATCTCGCCGACCGAGACGCCCTCGCCGCTCCCGAGGTTGTAGACCGCCTCGATACCGTCGCCGGCGTCGAGGCGTCGGGCCGCGGCGACGTGCGAGAGCGCAAGATCAGCCACGTGAATGTAGTCGCGCACGCAGGTGCCGTCGGGTGTGGCATAGTCGTCGCCGTTGATGCGCGGGGTGCGCCCCTCGATCAATGCGGCGAAGACCAGGGGGAAGAGGTTGTGCGGGCTGGTGTCACTCAGGGTGAGGTCGCCAGAGCCGACGACGTTGAAATAGCGCAGAGAGGTGTGCCGCAGCCCGGTTGCGATGGCCTGATCACGCAACAGCCATTCGCCGATCAGTTTGGATTCGCCGTAGGGCGATTCGGGGCTCTTCGCGGTCGCCTCGGTCACCAGGTCGGTATGCGGGGTGCCGTAGACAGCGGCGCTCGATGAGAACACGATGCGATCGATTGCGGCCGCGCTCATTGCAGCGAGCAGCGTGGCCGTGGCGGTGACGTTTTGTTCGTAGGTGTGCAGCGGACGCTGCACCGAAACGCCGGCGTACTTGAAGCCGGCCACGTGCACGACTCCATGCACGTGGTGTTCGTGGAAGGTGTGCAGCAGCAGGTCGCCGTCGAGCACGTCGCCGCGCACGAAGGGCACACTGGTGGGAACGAAGGACTCGTGACCGCTCGACAGGTTGTCGAGCACGACCACGTCGAGTCCTTCCGCTTGAAACGCTCGCACCACGTGAGAGCCGATGTACCCCGCTCCGCCGGTTACCAACCACGCCATCATGCCCCACTCGTTCGCGCGGCACCGCTCTAGTACCGACAATTCAGGGTAGTGGCATCGCGCAACCGCCATGCGCGCCTTATCTGTTCCGTCTTGGTGCTGGCGCGGAGCCCTGTTCGGTTCCCGGTCGAAGGGCCATCAGAATTCGTTGGAGGTCGATCACGATAGCGGCCGTGGGGCTCAAAGACCCCGCCCCCACATCTATTTCCTGCTGCATCGCGCGCAGGACCGACTCCACCGCCACGCCGGCCTGATCGAGGAACTGGGGTTGGCGTGGGTCGTCGACGCCGACGCTGATCGCTTCGGCAACCGCGTGGAGGGCTGCACTGAGAATGGGACGCAGCTCGTGCGGCAACTCGAGCGGGATCGGCTTGCCCCACACCATGCCAGCCAGCACCTCGGTGAGGTTTCGGATGTGGAACGTGACGTTTTCCAGCGCGAGGAGGGCGTCGTAGTCCGCATCCAGGTTTGCCCGATTGAACCACGCGCGCGGGTTGCCCTTGCGACTCTCATCCGCCGTCTGCACGGCCGTTCGTACTCGACGCGCCGCCGCATTGAGCGCCTCGCCCTGCGTGGCCCATTCATCGTGCGCCGGCGGCCAACGCTCCACCAAGGCTTCGCCTATCTCGGTGACGTGCGTCGCCAGATTTTTCCGAAATCCCGACAGTCGTTCACGCGCGGGACGAATAGCGAGGGGCGGCACGATCAGCAGATTGACGGCTAGTCCCACGACGATTCCGAGACAGATTTGGGTTGCGTAGCCAATCGAATAGCCGTCGGCGTCTGGACCGCCGATGATCAGCACGAACAGAGCGGTGATGGGCACGTACTCGCCGCCCACTCCCATCCATTTCATACCACCGATCAGGGTGCCCAGGCCCACAGCGAACGAGAGGGTCCACACCGTGGGTTCGCTCACGATGAGCACGATCCCGGCCAGAACGATGCCGATGAGGACCCCGGCCAGGATCTGGACGCCGCTGCGGAGCGATCGCATCAGCGTGGGGTGCATGCTCAGCAGCGCGCCCAGCGGAGCGTAGTACGGAAAATCCTTGGCGGTACCGGGCATGAGCGGAGCGAGCGACCAGGCGATCGCCACGGCGATAGAAATCTTGGCCACCTGAAGCGCCCGCGTACTCATCAGACCGCGTTTGACCCAGTCCAGGGAGCGCCTGCCTGACAGTGCACCGGTGCGTGGCATTGTTTCTGGTTCCCATCGGCTCAGGATGCCTTCCCGCATCATCTCCGACTGGAGGCTAGGCGTGGAGGCTGGTGAGGTTCTGCGAAGCCTGCCGCCGAGCCGGGCGACGCGAGCGTCACCGGCCCGTGGTCGCCAGAAACACCTCGCCGGTTCCTGCGAAAGTCAGGGTGCCCTCTTCGGGAGTGATGTACACGGACTGCCCACGTTTGAGCGGCCGCGACGACAGGCCCCCGGCCACCAGGAACCCGCCCGCCGTGCAGATGGCGATGGCCGGACCGGTCAGGGTGATCTGTCGCATCGGAACGGGCGTCGCAGTCACTGCGTCGGCATCCGCTGCAATGTGCACGAGCTCGAAGTCGGGCACGCCGGGGCGATACCGCGAGACCCCGGGCGCGTCCACGACCGGTGCGAGGTACGGTGCCGACACCGGCGTGAAATCGAGCACTGCGAGCAGCTCTTCGATGTCGATGTGCTTGGGCGTCAGTCCGCCGCGCAGCACGTTGTCGGAGGCGGCCATGAGCTCAACGCCGAGCCCCGACAAATACGCGTGGATGTTGCCGGGTGGCAGGTAGATGACCTCACCGCGTCGCAGGGAGACCCGGTTCAGCAGCAGGGCGAGTACGATTCCCGGGTCGCCGGGATACTCGGTGGCGAGCAACCGCACCGTGGCCAGTTCGCGCGCGTACCCGATAACGGCTCCCCCGCTGGCCAGGAACTCGGCGTGCTCGGCGAGTTCGACGACCCGTTCGACCAACCATTTCACCTCGCCCGAGTCGCCGCCGCGGCCGTCGCGCAGCAGCCAGTCGACGGTGCCGCGCAGCCCCTGAGCGAGATGGTTCTCGAGCGAGTCGATGGCGGCGGCCTGAGGGTTCTCGGTTGCGAGGTCGAGCAGGCGCAGCTCGGCGATGATTCCGCGCACCTCGGCGAGCGGGCGAAATCCACACAGCGCTTCGAAGGTATCACTGAGCGCAAAGATGAGCTCGGGCTTGTGGAACGGGTCGCGGTAATTGCGGTTGCCGGCGTCGACGGCAATTCCGGCGTCGTTTTCCAGCTCGAATCCGGCGCGGGCCTGCTCGCTCGTCGGGTGGGCCTGCAGCGACAACGGGCGGCCGGCGGCCAGGATCTTCAGCAGGAAGGGCAGGCGCGGGGCCGCACTGTCGGCGCCGAGCGCCACCGCGGGCGAAGCTTTGATCCACTCGACGAGATTCGCGGCCCCGCCGACGAGCGCTGCATCCTCGATCACCGATGGCGAACCGGCGTGGGCCCCGAGCCACAGCTCGGCCTCGGGTTCACCGGACGGCGCCTGGCCGAGCAGGTCGGCGATGGCGTGCGTGGATCCCCAGGCGTAATTGCGCGGGGTATTGGTGATGCCCACAAACATGGTTGGCTCCTTCTTGCGCTGTTTAGACCAAACTACCAACCAAGTTGAGGCGCCCAGCCGCGAACCCTAGGCTAGCGGCCAGTCTCGGTCGCGTGTCGGCCGCCCTTTTTGCAACGGAGCATCCATGACCTTTGAGCTACTCGGCAGCGACTTCTTCGGCTATGAAAACCTGCTCACCGCGCCCGAGCAGGCGGCCATTGTCCGGGTGCGCGCCTATCTCGAAAAAGAGGTGCGGCCCATCGCGAACGGATACTGGGACCGCGCCGAATTTCCCACCCAGATCATCAAGCCGCTCGCGGAGCTCGGCGTGTACTCCTTCGGCTGGGACGAAACCAGGCAGTTCGAGAATTCGGCGGTGTTCCGCGGATTCCTGGCACTGGAGCTTGCGCGAGTGGACGCATCCGTCGCCACGTTTGTCGGCGTGCAGAACGGCCTGTCGGCCGGGTCGCTCGCGGCCACTGGCTCGGCCGAGCAACGCGCCGAATGGATTCCGCGCCTCGCCTCTGGCGAGATTGTGGGAGCGTTCGGCCTGACCGAGCCGCTCTCCGGCTCCGACGCCGCGCAGGGACTCCGCACCACTGCCACCCGCAGCGGCGAGCGCTGGACCCTGAACGGTGCCAAGCGATGGATCGGCAACGCCACCTTCAGCGACGTGACCATCATCTGGGCCAAGGACACCGCCGACAACCAGGTGAAGGGCTTCATCGTTCCCACCGACACCGCCGGCTACTCAGCCACCAAGATCGAGGGCAAGATCAGCCTGCGCGCCGTGCAGAACGCCGATATCACCCTGACCAACGTGGTCGTTCCTGAAAGCCTGCGCCTGCAGAACGCCAATTCGTTCAAGGACACCGCCAAGGTGCTCCGGGCAACGCGCGCCGAGGTGTCGTGGGCGGCCGTCGGCAATGCTATCGGCGCCTACGACGCGGCCGTGGCCTACGCGGCGTCCCGCCAACAGTTCGGCAAGGCCATCGGCGGTCACCAGCTCGTGCAGGATCTGCTGGTCAAGAGCCTCGGCAACATCACCGCGAGCCTCGGCATGGTCGTGCGGGTGTCGCAGCTGCACGACGAAGGCGTTCAGCGCGACGAGCACTCCGCGCTGACCAAGGCCTACACGACCAGTCGCATGCGGGAGAGCGTGGCGTGGTGCCGCGAGCTGTTCGGCGGCAACGGAGTCACCCTCGAGTACAACGTGGCCCGGCACTTCGCCGACGCCGAGGCCATCTACTCCTATGAGGGCACGCAGGAGATGAACACCCTCATCGTGGGCCGCACCATCACCGGCCAGGCCGCCTTCGTTTGAGCGGATGCCAGCAGCCCCGAATCCACCCGCAGGAGTGGGCCCGGGATACGGTATCGGAATGAGAGCTCATCAGCGCGACCCGGTCGCAGCGTGACGACCGACCAGAACTTCGACGCCATCGTCGTAGGATCGGGCCCGAACGGCCTCGCGGCCGCTGTCACCCTCGCCCGCGCCGGGCTCGCCGTGCGCGTGTACGAGCGCAACCCTGCCATCGGCGGCGGCGGCGCCACCGCCGAACTCACCCTGCCCGGGTTTCACCACGACGTCGGTTCCGCCGTGCACCCGCTCGCGCTCGCCTCCGAATTCTTCCAGCGATTCGGCCTCGCCGACCGCATCGACCTGCGAGTTCCGGAGATCTCCTATGGGCATCCACTGCCCGGCGGGCGCGCCGGCGTGGCCTGGCACGATATCGAGCGCACCGCGGCCGGCCTCGGCCGCGACGGCCCGGCCTGGCTGCGACTGCTCCAGCCCCTCGTCGAGAACGTCAAGGCCATCGCCGATCTGACCGGGGATGCATTGCTGCACGTGCCGCGGCATCCGCTCATGCTGGCCCGGTTCGGGCTGCGCACCTTCGAGCAGGGCAGCCCGGCCTGGAATTGGCGTTTTAGCGGCGAGACCGCGCCGGCGTTGCTGACCGGAACGTTCGCACACGCGATCGGACGGCTGCCGAGCCCCTCAACCGCCGGCGCCGGACTCACCCTCGCTGTGCACGCGCATGCCGGGGGCTGGCCGATTCCGATCGGCGGAAGCGGCGCAATCACGGCGGCCCTCGCCGAGGACCTGCTCGCGCACGGCGGCGAGATCGTCACGAGTACCACCATTACAAGCCTGACGCAGTTGCCGCCGGCGCGCATCGTGCTGCTCGACCTGACGCCGCGCGCCCTCGTCGACCTCGCCGATGGCGCTTTGCCCGCACGCTACGCCCGGACCCTCAGCCGGTTTCGCTACGGCAACGCGGTTGCCAAGGTGGACTTCGCGCTCTCCGACCCGGTGCCGTGGGCGGCCACCGACCTGCGGCAAGCGCCCACCCTGCATGTGGGCGGCACGCGCGCCGACCAGGCGCGCGCCGAAAACGCGGTCGCCCACGGCCGGCATTCCGACTCCCCCTACGTGCTTGCCGCGCAGCCGAGCATCCTCGATCCCACCCGCGCTCCGGCCGGCCAGCACGTGCTCTGGGCCTACACGCACGTGCCGGCCGGCTCCACCCACGACCAGACCGAGCAGATCACCCGGCAGATCGAACGATTCGCCCCGGGATTTCGCGACACGATTCTCGCCTCGGTCGGCCAGAGCGCCGCGCAGATGCAGAACCACAATCCCAACCATATCGGCGGCGATATCGCGGCCGGAGCGATCAGCCTGGTGCAGCTTGTGCGCCGTCCTGTGTTGTCGGGCGACCCGTGGCGCACCCCGCTCGCCGGGGTCTACCTCTGCTCGTCGTCGACCGCACCCGGCCCTGGCGTCCATGGGATGTGCGGCTATCGCGCTGCCCTGAGCGCCCTCCGCCACGAGTACAACATCAAGGACCCGCCCGACCTGAGCCCCGCCATTCCCTAACCCGCCGCAAGTTACCGCTGAGAAGACCGCCATGGCTGTGAACGACCGAGCATTCGCCTGCACCGCGGAGCAGGTTTTCACGGTGCTCGCACACGTCTGGCGCTACCCCACCGGGGTCGTCGGCGCGCGCCGCGCCACACCATGTTCAGGGCGCGATCTCCTACCGCAACACGGAGACCCTGTGCCGCCTCGCCCACCTGGCCGAGGTCCACGCCGACCAGCCTGCACCCTTCCCGCAGCAACGGTGCGACAAACCAATTGCTCACTCCCGCGAAACCGGCGCGAACAACACCGGTAATCTGAAGCCATGTCCGCCGTGCAGAGTCGCCTCGTCATTCGACTCTTCGCGACCTTCGTCTGGTTCAGCGTTCTGGCCGGCCAGTTCTGGCGGAACCTCGGCGGCTGGTGGGGTTTCGGCGCCGTCGCCGTACTCGTGGTCGTCGGCAGCGTGATCGGTCTCAGCACCCAGCGCACCAGGGCTCGCGACAGCGCAGCCCGGGCCGCCGCAGGCGTGAACGCAGTCGCCGGGGCATCGGTGGCGGCACGCTTCACGCCTCTAGCCTCCGTCGCTTTAGACAGCACCCCCTCCGATCGGATCGCCCGCGCCCGGACGGATACCGCAGCCCAGCCCTCCGCCCTCAACTGGCGCAAGTTTCCCAAGACCGTCACCGCGTTCCTGCTGCTGGCCACCCTGTCGATTGCATGGTCGTTTTACCCGGGGGCATCCGCTCTCGGAATCACCCTGCAGCTCATCACCACCCTCGCCGCCCTGTTCCTGGCCGTCACCCTCACCTGGCCGGAACTGCTGCGCTCCCTGGCCGGGGCCCTACGCTGGGTGCTGGCCCTCTCGCTCGTGTTCGAGCTGTTCGTGGCCGTCGTCATTCAGCACGCCGTGCTGCCGTTCTTCGTCGACTACGGCACGAGCGACGTGCCGAACGCGTTCTACTGGTCCCGGGATCTGATGCTGACCGGCGGGCCCATCGAAGGCATCGTCGCGAACCGCAACCTGCTCGGATTCGTGGCCCTGCTCGCCATCATCGTCTTCACCGTGCAGCTGTGCGCCCACAGCGTCAAGCGCAACGCCGGTGTGGTCTGGCTGGCGCTGGCCGTGGGAATGCTGCTGCTCACCCGCTCCGCCACGGTCACCGTGTCGCTCGTCGCGGTCGTCGCCGCCCTGATCTTCGCGCTCTGGGCCAGACGGGTGCACGATCAGCACCGGCGGCCGTTGTATGTCGTGGCGGCGGCATCCGTTCTGGCGGTGGGAGCAGCCCTCGCGCTGTTCTCGTCGCAGCTGTTCGGGCTACTCGGCCGCAGCGACGACCTCACCGGCCGCTTCGATATTTGGTCCAGCGTCATCCGCCTCGCCCTCGAACGCCCGGTGTTCGGCTGGGGCTGGGTGAGCTATTGGGTGCCATGGGTCGAACCGTTCAACGACCTCGCCGTGCGCAAGGGCGTCACCTACCTGCAGGCACACAACGCCTGGCTCGACGTCTGGTTGCAGCTCGGCATCGTCGGAGTGGTCGTGTTCGCCGCGCTGGTCGGCTCGACCCTGTGGCGGGCCTGGTTTCTCGCCGTAGACAGGCCCCGTCTCGGCGTGCACGACACCGAACCGTTCGCCGTGTCGGCCCTGCTTCCGCTGCTGCTGCTCACCGCGCTGATCGCGCAGAGCATCGCTGAGAGTCGCCTGCTGATCGAGAGCGGCTGGGTGATTCTCGTCGTGCTGGCCGTCGTCACCAAGCGCCAGCAGCACGCGCCCCGGCCGATGCCGTAGGCCCGGGGCGGTAAATTAGAGGATGCCCACCCTGCCCGATGCCCTGCGGCGCGTGCTGGCGTCGCCGAAATTCGCGGCCGCGCTCACGCTCGCCATCCTGGCGACCACCTTCAGCACCCACCTGCTGCGCAGCGTCATGGGCTGGCCCGGTCTCATCGGCATTCTCGGCGGCCTCGTCGTGCTGGCCGTGCTCTCGCTCATCGCCCGCCGCCCGATCGTGGAGTGGCACGGCCTGCTCCCCATCTCCATCATCGTGTTCGTGGCCTGGTGCGCGCTTTCCGGCGTGTGGAGCGGCTACGTCTCCGAGACCATCATCGGCGTCGGGTACCAGATCACCGTCGGGTTCCTCGCCATCTACGTGGCCCTCGTGCGCGACACCTTTCAGGTGGTGCGCGCCACCGGCGATGTGCTGCGGGTGCTGCTCGGGCTCTCCATCGTGCTGGAGGTGCTGGCGGGGCTGCTGCTCGACCTGCCCATCGCCTTTCTCGGTGTCATCGGCAACATCGACCAGCTTGGCCCCATTCAGGGCGTCTTCGGCTCGCGCAACGTCCTCGGACTGATCGCCCTCATCGCCATCGTCACCTTCTACGTCGAGTTGCGGGCCCGGTCCATTCCGCGCGGCCTCGGCGTCGGCTCGATGTGGCTGGCCGGCATCTGCCTGGTGCTCACCCGCTCCCCGGTCATCGTCGTCGTCGCTATCTGCGTCACCGTCGCCGCGCTCGCCCTCTATCGTTTGCGCCGCACCCCCGTCGACGGCCGATGGATGCTGCAGCTCGGCCTCCTCAGCGCGGCTCTCATCGCAGCAGGCGCGGCCTGGCTCGGTCGCATGCCCATCATCGGAGCGCTCAACGCCGGCAGCGAGTTCGAGGTTCGGTACTCGCTCTGGAGCGAAATGTGGCGGCTGGTGGAGCTGCATCCGCTCGAGGGCTGGGGCTGGGCCGGATTCTGGCCGCAGGACGTCACCCCCTATGGCTGGCTTGAATTCACCACCGGGCGCCTGCACACCACCGGCCTCAATGCCTACCTCGACGTGTACTTTCAGGCGGGGCTGATCGGCTTTCTCGCCTTTCTCGCGCTCGTGGGCTTAGCCTTCGTGCGCTCCTGGCTGCTCGCTTCGAACAAGCGCTCGCTGGTCTACGTCTGGGCGCCGCTCATACTCGTGACCCTGCTCGTGACCAGCGCGGCCGAGAGCACCATTCTGTTCGAGTTCGGCTGGCTGCTGCTCGTGATCTGTTCGGTCAAGGCCGCGCAAGGCCTGAGCTGGCGCAGCGCCCTGCCGCACAAGCCACACCCCGACGCGCCGTAGCACCGCAGTGTCAGCTGGCTTCCGGCCCGCGCTTATGCCTGCAATCGCACGTCGAGCGCGTTCCTGCTGGCCAGCGTGGTCCTCTGAGCGACCACATCTACCCTTCCACCGGCTATGCGGAGAAGCGTGGGACTGCGCGTTCAACGATGCCGATAAGCAGCGCCTGCACATCATCCGCGGTTCCAATCAGAGTTTGCTCAGCACTGAGCTGAACCCAATTGCCAAGCGATGACGGTATCCAGAGTGCAGAACCCGGAATATACATGGCACCCGAACGTGGCCCGATCGGCACCGACAACGGATACGGCCTGGACTGTGTCATCAGCCATCATGAAGACAGAAGATCGGTCATAAGCCCACACCCCGCCCGGCAGCGCGGTGATGTAAAGCGGCCACGTCTGACCCGTGCTCTCGGGAACCCACATGCATCGGTCAACCCCGACAATCGTCCAGGCGGCATTGTCGATGCCCCACCCGTCGCCGTCGCTGCCATCGCTGATTAAAATTTCCTCAGCCGTGCCGAACTCGGACCGAAATTCGTCTGCGGTGGCGTAAATCGAACAGTCAGCGGGCAGTACGACGGTCGAAGCCGGCGCAACCCACAACTCGTCGGGGGCTGGAGCGTTCCGTACCGTGCTGACAATGTCAGCGATCAGCGGGGCCACATGTTCGCCTACCGCATCATTGCTCAGACTCGGATTCACATCTATTCCCCGCGCGATGACTTCGATCCAGCTCTCGACGACGAGAATGTTCACCCAGCAGGCTGATTCCGCACCACGACCTGAGCAGGAAACGTGCGAAGCCTCGCCGTAGGTCGACGCAGCCCCTGATACGACTTCCGCAGTCCTTTCCGCGTACGTCGCCCACTGGGTGCTTGCCTCGGGCAGCACCTGAACACTCACAGAACTCTGTGCGGCGCCATCGCCGCTGGCCAGGCACGAGACGCCGCCGAGCTGACTCACGGCATACCCTAACGGCGTCGCCGACTGCGGTCTCACCATCAGGTCCGTCGTCACGGTTGTTCTGTTCAGTACGCTGGCCACCAAACCTGCGGGCAGTACGTCAGCGCAGGCAAGGCACTCCGGCTGGCGAACGGGCCCCAGTATTTGAAGCGCTGAAGCCCGCTCGGCATCATCCGATGGAGAATAGGTGTCCGAGCATGGGAGAAAAGACGTCCCGGCCCCCGCGGGCTGGTCATCCGACCGAGCGCGGCGTTAGGAAATCAGTGGATCGAGCTCCCAGCGCTGCTGGCGTTACTGCCCGAAGGAGTCTCGCAGTGCCGCAATTCCCTCTTGCGTGCCACCGTCGAAGACGACCTTTCCGTGGGAGAGCACAACGACACGATCGCAGAGGTCCTCCACCTGTGCCGCCGAGTGTGACACGAACACGATGGTGCGACCTTCGGCCTGAAACTCCCGAATTTTTGCCATGCACTTCTCCTGAAATGGCTCGTCACCAACCGACAGCACCTCATCGACGAGGAGGATGTCGGGGTCGACGTGCACGGCAATCGCAAATGCGAGCCGCACATACATTCCGGAGGAGTAGAACTTCACCTGGGTGTCGATGAAATCTCCAATTTCGGAGAAGTCGACGATGGAATCAAAGTAGTCGGCCGTTTGCTTCTGGCTCAGACCGAGAATGGACCCGTTCAGGAATACGTTTTCGCGGCCGGTCAAGTCCGGGTGAAAGCCAGCGCCCAATTCGAGGAGAGCGGCGAGACGTCCACGACGTTCGACGCTGCCGTCATTGGGCTGGATGATGCCGCCGATCACCTTCAGCAGGGTGCTCTTACCCGAGCCGTTGGCTCCGACCAGACCCACGCTCGACCCGGCGGTGATCTCGAACCCGACATCGCGCAGCGCCCAGAAGTCTTCCTTGTGGCGCTTGGAGCGGCCGAAGTTCACGATTCGTTCCTTCAGCGACTTGTCCTTGCGGATAACGAAGCGCTTCGAGACATCCTTGGTACGGATGACCACGGGTGCGTTGGTGATACTCGGTCGGCTGGATACGTGCGGCATTAGATCTCCTGCGCAAAGTTGCCTTGAAGCTTCTGGAAAACGCGCTGGCACACGATCAACAGGATGAAACCAACGATGGTCACGATCAGCAAACGCAGATCAAGGTCGGCGGGCCAGGGCTGGGGGGCGATTACAGCATCCCCGATTGTTCGAGTTTCCGAGCCGGCCAGCCACATTCCCTTCTGAAACGCGAGGACCGCGCTGGACACGGGATTGAGCAAGTACAAAGATGCAATCCAGGAATGACTGACCACCACCGCAGAATTAACGACGTACGACCACGCATAGACGATCGGTGACGCCCAGAACAACAACAACATGGCAACTTCGACGAGGTATTGGATGTCGCGCAGGTACACATTGAGCGCCGATAGAAGAATCGCGAAGGCAATTCCGTAGATCAACACGATCAGGATGGCCACGGGCACGTAGAGCAGGTTCCACGACAGGGGGAATTGACCCAGCACGACCGTGGCAGCAACGAGCACGATCATTTGAATAGCAAAGTTGAAAATCGCCGATCCGGCGGCCGCCAGCGGGAAGATCTCCCGCGGCAGGTACACCTTTTTGATCAGTCCGGCGTTGCCGATGATCGACATGGTGCCCGACGACACGATCTCGCTATACAGGCCCCAGATCGTAAGACCGGCGAACACGAAGAT
This sequence comes from Cryobacterium sp. Hz9, assembly GCF_004402825.1. Classification (NCBI taxonomy): domain Bacteria; kingdom Bacillati; phylum Actinomycetota; class Actinomycetes; order Micrococcales; family Microbacteriaceae; genus Cryobacterium; species Cryobacterium sp. Hz9. The sequence continues at coordinate 58,606 of NZ_SOFC01000018.1, read as the reverse complement.
GGCGAAATCGGGGATGCCGCGCGCTGCCTGGAGAAACTGTCCGATGGCTACGTAGTAGATCAGGAGCATCGTCAGCGGCTTGATCAAACTCCAGAGAAAGCCCAGGCTGCTGTCCTTGTAGCGCGCCTTGAGCTCGCGACGAATCAGGAGGTCGAGAAGCTCGCGGTGCGCCAATACCTCCTTGATCGAACCCCAAAACCCCCCCATGACGCCGCCGCCGGCGGATATCGATGTCTGAAACGGGAGGGTCGACAATCTGTCGGCACGCTCTTGGGCTTTGCTAGTCATTGTGCTCCGAGTGGTTCATGGACGCCTGTCCAACGATCGAGTCTATGTGGAAGTAGTCCCACAGCTCGGACGCGTACTCGTCCCAGCCTTTGTTCTCGCGCAGTTCCGCTTCAGCACGGAGGGAGGCATTCACGTTGTCATTGAACATGACCGTCGCGAGGCCGTCGGCCAGTGCAACATCGTTTCTCGGATCAACTAGAATCGCTCCTCCCTGTTCACAAATTTCTTTCATGCTCCCAAAATCTGAGGTGACGACCGGGGTGCCGACCGCGAGCGATTCGGCGACCGGTAGCCCAAATCCCTCATTGAGGGACGGGAAAACCGTCGCCCGCGCGAGCCGGTAGCCGCCCCAGAGAAGCGCGTCAGAAATGGCCGAGATGCTCTGCACCGGTCGGCCGAGCTCTTGCATCTGCTTCAGCTGGACGGTGAACTGCCGCCCGCCCCACGCATTGCCACCTACGAACGACAGGCAGAACTGGTGGCCCTCCCGCCAGAGCATCTCTGCGGCGCTCAGCACCGCGAGGTGGTTCTTGCGCGGTTCGTGGCTGCCCACGCACAGCAGAAGGGGAAGGTCGTCGATGACGAGTGCCTCACGTGCCGTCGCCAATTCGGCGTCTGAGACCGTGCCGGCATCGGCCGCGAGGAGGATGGGTTCGATCGCGGGGCCGGTCATCCCCGCGCCACTGAGCATCCGTCGCCAGCCGCGGTACTCGATGGCTGCAGCCATGGAGATGGTGGCGACCCGATCGAACCGGGCGATGGCGGCGAGGTTCTTCGCGAAGGCCCCACCCATCCCGATCGCGGTGGTCTCCGCAGACATGAGCGGAACGCAGTCGAACCCGATGGCATAGGTCGTGTTGCCGGAGAACTCGGCCAGTGCCGAGATGCGCGTCGTGCGTTCCGCCTCGATGGCAAGTTCGGGCAGGATGTACGTCGATTTCCACGGGATGGTCACTTCACCCGACTGGGGATGGTCGGCCTGCGGGTGACTGCCGTAGATGGCGTTGGCGCGTTCACTGGTCGAGAGCTCGCGCAGACCGCCGTAGGTCGAACCCCAGCCCACGAGCACGAGTTCGTGGGACTGCACCCATTGCGCGATCGTCCTGCGCACGACGCGCTGAATTCCCGTTGCCAGGCCGGTGCGCGCGGTGTGGTGCACGTCGACCACGGTCGCATTGATGACCACCCGCACCGGACGCACGTGCCCGGCCGCGAGCACGCCGCGACGCACCGGTGAGCGCATGGCACGCCGTAGGGCGGCTTCAGCACCATCAAGCCGGATCTGACGGATGGTGTCGATCACGCGATCCCGGTTGGGGAATTCCGCACGCAGCACGGCCAGGGCCAGCCAGACACGATCGGCACTCGGCACGAGGAAGTGGTGAGACACCCGGGCCACGAGGTCTGATTCCAGCGCAACGGCCCCCTCGTCGGGGTCGAGGGCGCGGAGCAGAATGCGCAGTCGATCGTTCGTGGACTGCTCGGATGCGAGGGGGTTGGTCAGCGCCCGCCTCGATCCCGGCTTCTTGACTCCTGTTTCCTGGGTGCCCGGATGACGGGCCAGGGCCGGCTCAGACATGACGCTCATTTCTCAATGGCTCGATGAGCTGTTCCCACAGCTCATCGGCGTAATCGTCCCAGTTGCGCACGGTGCGGGCGCCGATCTCACGTTGCAGCGCCGCGAGGACCTCGTCGTCGGTGAGCAGCGTGCGCATCGCGTCAATGATCGCGTCGTCGTCGCGCGGATCCACGGCGAGGCACCCGCCGTCGGCCGCGATCTCCGCGGTACTGCCGTAGTTGCTTGTGAGCACCGGCGTGGCCAGCGCGATGGACTCGGCCACCGGGAGTCCGTACCCCTCGTGCAGCGACGGGAAGAGGGAAAAGCGGGCTTCCCGGTAGGAGGCAAGGAGGACGGCGTCGTTCACGCCGCGGAGTACCTCGACTTGGCGGCCCGCCCGCTGCAGCTGGCGCACGCGCTTGTCGAAGTCACGCGTGTAGATCACACTTCCACCGCCGATGAAGCGCAGGCGAAAATCGATGCCCTCGCGCCACAGTACCTCGGAGGCGAACAACACGGCGAGATGGTTCTTGCGCGGCTCCTGGCTGCCGATGCAGATCACGAGCGGCGAATCTGCTGAGACCTGGTCCCGGCCCGTGTCGCCATCGGGCGAATCCACGGGCAGGCTGACTTCCACCGTGGTGGGGCCGGACAAGCCCTGCGCCGGAAGCGCGGCGACGAAGCCGGCGAACTCCTCCGTGGCGGCGGCGCTGATTCCCACGACGCGCTTTGCGTACTTGAGGATGGTGAGATACCGCACAAACCGTTCGGTCTCGAGCGAGTCGAGGCTATCGGCGCTCACCACCGGAATGGTGTCGTAGCCGATGAGTCCCACCCGGTTGCCCGAGTACTGCGCGAGGGCGGCGAGCGCGTTACAGAGCACAGCCTGCGGCACCTCGGGCAGGATCACCTCTGAATTGAAGGGAATGATGACCTGGTAGTCCGGCGGGTCGACCGGTGAGTGGTCGGGTTCGGGCTCCGTGTAGGTGTTCCATTCCACGACCCGGCTGCGCTCGAGTGGCGTCATGGTGCGCATGGCACCGCCCCCGGCGGTCCAGGCAACGAGCGTCATGTCCCGGTTGCGCGTCCAGCGCGACATGGTCTGGCGCACCACCCGCTGGATCCCGGTGTTATGCCGGTGGTTGGCGCAGAAGTCGACATCGATGACGGTGCCGGCGGAAATCACCGCTATGCCCTTATCGAGGTCGTCGAAGCGGGCAGCGGCATCGAAGCACGCCTGGAGGAACGCGGAAGAGGCGTGACGTTCGTCGGCCAGAGCCACCGCTCGCCGCGTCATCTGCAGCTGGTCCGGATTGGGGTACGCCGCAGTCACTCCGGCGATGAGCAGCCAAAATAGGTCGTCACCCCTTCGTTCACGTGCGACAGCGATGAGTCGGGCGAGCAGCGGGCCGTTTCCCCGAGACACGAGAGCATCGATCTCTTCCGGCGCATCGAAGAAGTACGGAGCCACTGCGGTCAGACGGCCGAGAAGGGCGGCACTGAGATCGGGAGACGAGCGAGAATTCCGCGGGCTCAACGCCGGCGCCCCAGATACCGTCGTTTGAGATCGGCCACGGCCAGCTGTGAGAATCGGCTGGGGCCCAGCTCCACGGCCTTGATCTGAACTTTTCGGACGAAACGCAGGGGCTTGGTCACCCGCCAGGACAGGGTGTTGTACATATCCCCGAGCACCCGGGACTCCGTACCGACAACCTCGAGCCAAGAGGCCAGGCTTTCGTTCTCGCGGGCGTCCAGCTCCGCCTGGAGCCGGTCCCGCTCCGCTTCGACCGCAGCCAGACGCGCCGAGAGGGATGGTTGCTGTGGTTCATTTGCGGCGGAAAGGCCGGACGCATCGCTTTCAGGCATTAACACATCGTACGGCAGCTTTCGTGACACAGCTGCGGCACGAAGAGCGGGTCGACGCTGCCGGGAAATTTTGGACTGGTTCTACACCGCTCCTACGTCGACAGACCCACCTAATAATCCGGCGGCGGGCGGGCGGTAAGACACTTCGCGGTAACCTGTGGCTGTAATTTTCAATGTTGTAATGCTCGACAGGGCACACCGACGTTTTCGCGGGTCGTGGGCAAGGCTCCGCCCCATTGCTTGACGGTGGGCGAGCCAGATCGGCAATTGATGACTAACGAACACTACGTCGCCCTTCGAATTCCTATCAATCTCTGCTATCAGGCTTCCTATTCGAGCGGCCACGGCGGCAAAGGGCTCTCCCCAGCTGGGGCGGAAGGGATTTACAAGAAAACGCCATGCTGCTGGCTTGGCCAATATTGACAGTGACATCTCGAATTGGCCGCCCTCAAGATAGCTCTCGGCTTCCAGCAATCTGTCGTCGATTTCAACGGTAAGTCCAAGTCGCCGGGCAATCGGTGTCGCGGACTCCACCGCACGCTCCAGCGGTGAACTAACGATGCGGGTAATCGCAGCGTCCTGGCGAGAAGGCCGATTAGGAACGAGGGTCTTTGCTGCCAGCTCAGCCATTTCTTGACCGCGAGCAGACAGGTGAAAGCCTGGTAGGCGGCCATAAAGCACACCCGTCGGGTTTTCTACCTCGCCATGCCGAACGAAATGCACTACGTGTTCATTCACGACGAGCACCGACCTCTTTCTTGTATTCGCGCAGGTGAGCTTGTTCCCCGCCTTCAATAAATTTAGCGTCTATCGATGGAATTCGGCCGTCGCGTAGGCAAAACCGACCTCCGTGTGGTCTTATTGGCTAGACAAACAGTCCCACAGGCAACGGAGAACACAGCGTGAAAGTACCTACGGACCGAAGCACTTCCCCGACTCAACGCCATTCGATCCGCACCGCGCTATTGATCTCCGTGAGCGCCCTAACTACTCTTCTTATGATGGTCGTCGGCAGCGTCGTTCCGGCAAATGCGCTCAGCGGCAACGATTTCGATCCCGGCCGAATCGTAAGCGATTCGGTGTTCCACGACTCCGCAGCCCTGGATGCAAATCAAATCCAGGAATTCCTGAATTCGAAGTTGTCGGCCTGCAAGAGCGGATATACGTGCTTGAAGGACTTCCGCATGGATACCTTTGACCGGGCAGCGGTAGAACCAGGGCACTGCACCGCCTACTCTGGTGCAGCCAATGAGAGCGCGAGCACGATTATTGCCAAGGCCTCCCAAGCCTGTGGAATAAGCCCGAAAGTTCTGCTTGTGCTTCTGCAGAAAGAAACGTCGCTGATCACGAGTACCTCCCCAACGGCCGGCACGTACCGCAAAGCGGCGGGTTACGGCTGCCCCGATACCAGCAGCTGCGATGCGGCCTACTACGGCTTTTACAACCAGGTGTACATGGCGGCCTGGCAGTTCCGTCAATACACGAATTACCCCGATCGTCGGTTCAAGATTGGCAACATCGCCGTTGGATTCAATCCGAATGCAGGGTGTGGGTCATCGGTCGTCAACATTCAAAACCAAGCGACGGCTAACCTCTACAACTACACGCCGTACCAGCCGAACACTGCTGCCGTGGCCAATCTCTATGGCTGGGGTGATGCGTGCTCCTCGTACGGCAACCGTAATTTCTGGCGCATGTATTCAGAGTGGTTCGGCTCGACGCTTACCGGGCTGGATTCCAAAGACGCAACGTCACTCGTGCGCGCGCTTTACAACGACATCCTGATTCGCGAGCCGGACGCTGGCGGCGTCAGCACCTGGCACGGCTACCTGATCGGTCGGGGCTGGCCCACCGTTTCCGTGGCAAATGGGATCCTTTACAGTGACGAGTACTTTTTGCAGCGGATTGACGCCGCATACCGTGAGGTCTTGGGCCGCGAACCAGACGAGAACGGCCGGTACGACTGGCTCAGTCGCATGCGATCGGGTCAAACGAGCGTTGACGAGATTCGAATGACCTTCACTTCGAGTATGGAATATTACATGGCGGCGGGTGGTAACGACCACGCCTATGTGGGCGTGCTCTACTCCACGCTCCTTGGACGCCCGGCGGCGCAGGGCGATCTGGACTACTGGGCCTCCCAAGCATCGCTCCGCGGCGGAGGATACGTGGTGAGTTCCATCTGGAATTCCTACGAATCGGGAACGATCAGACTCAACGCCATCTACACGACGTACCTGAAGCGTGGCGTCGATGCCAGCGGAGTATCCAGCTGGGTGCCGCTCATCACCGCGCGGGGCGATCAGGCAGCCCGCACGACCATCGTCAGCAGCCTTGAATACCTGCTCCAGGCGCGGGCCCGGTACCCACAACCATAAATCAGGCGCGGCCGCAGGCCAGAACTGTCGAGCCCCCATCCCCGTGCGGGGATGGGGGCTCTCACGCGTCTATGACCTTGGGTTATCGGACCGACGCACTTGGGGTTTCACGCGCACTAATGTGAACTAGACCAATGATTCGAAGAGGGTTTGATACTCGTCGACCGTCTGCTCGAGCGAATATTCCGCATTCGCTCGTTCAGCGCCGAGAACGCGATCGAGTGGCTTGGTCGACAGGCGTCGCAACTCTTGCTCGATGGCGAGTGAATCGCGGGGCGCGACGATTGAACCGAACCCTGTTCTTTGGACGGGCGTTCTAACGCCGGGCAGGTCAGAAGCGAGGGCGGCGACCCCCGTTTTCATTGCTTCGACCTGGACTATACCGAATGCTTCTAACGAGTTCACCGAGGGCAGCGCGAAAACGTCCAACGAGGCGTAAAAATTGGGCAACTCGTCGTCTCTCAGGAACCCGAGCAACCGGATTCGTTCGTCGCCACCGATGTGCGTGCGGACCTTTTCCACAACGCTGCCGCCCGCAACTTTGGAGAAGTCACCGCCGATCAAGAGCCGTGCTTCCGGATCCTCGAGTTGTCGAAACCCGTCAACGAGGAATTCAAGCCCCTTTTCCTCCACCAGTCGCCCCAAGAATCCAACATGCAACCCCCCGGACGTCCGGAAGGATGGCGTTGCGGCCGGATAGGTCCTTGTAGGCGGCGCGATGGGCCGAGTCCTCATGCCGGACATCGATCGCTGGAGCCGCGATGACGCCGCATAGTCAGCGCTGGACGGGCAAATAGCATTCGAACAGCGCATGGCGATCGCGTTGGAAATATCCATGACCACCGTCTGCAGCCGGTTGAGGATGCCTGCAGGCAGGCTGATGTCGCATTGATAGGTCACAACAACGGGCGTTGATCGAAGCCCGGCCGCGATGGGACCACTTTCGATCATGGGGAGATGGAGATTCACGATCCGGGCCCGCCGGCCGAAGTGAATGGCTGTGGACACGAACGTCGGACTGATCAATCCTTTCCCGATTCGCGCTACCACCGGAGTTCTGACGACATCGACACCGTTGATTCGTTCCGAGCGTGGGAGAGTCGCATCATGTTGGCCTGCAACGACTATTACACTCAGTCCCCGGCGTACGAGCTCCTCGGCGACGAGTCGCGCCGCATCGGTCAGCCCACTCACATACGGGGCGTAATAGTTGAGCGCCATCATGACGTCGTGAGATTTCTGCAGCTTATTAGCCATTGACGATCCCTTTCAGGGTGAGCGGAGAAGTATCTTGCTCGGATACGCGAACTTCGACCTGGGCCGTTCCGCCATCTAGATGGACGCCATCGAGGGACAGCCGGAAGTCTTCTTTCTCAACGGTCTGCGTGCCGATCAGGACTTGCCCTTGGAACAGATTCACGGTTGCGCCCGGCGCCACGCCCGTCAGAAGGAGAAAAGTCTCGTCCAGGCTTGCGGCGCTGGAAAGGATTTGCAGTCCACTCCCCGAGCCGCCGGAGATACTTCCGTCCGGGTTCAGCTTCCAGGACCAGCTTCCCCGGCCGTCCTGCGGCAGATCGTCCCGCTGGTACGGTACAACGACGGTTGTGGGACCGGCTGAAAGGTCCAGCAGGCTGAAAATCCCGTTTTCCTCGACGACGGAATGGTTGCCCGCTGCGAAGTAGCTACCGGGACCGACGAGGACGTAGGGGTCGAGCTCACCGTCCCAATAACTCGTGAGTTCCAAATTGCCGCGATAGCCGAGGTCGCCGCGCAAATTGACGTAGCTAACATCTGGGGTACCCGCGAGGGCATCGCTGAGCCAAAGCTGGTCATACATGGTCGCCACGGCAGCAGTAACGTCGTTACCGTTCTCATGGCCATCCACACGGGTCACCCAGGTGGCGGCTTCGGCCACCTGTGGGCTTACCACGCGATCGTCTTTCCGTTCGTGAATAATCATCCGTGCGGTCAAGTAAGTTGACGACCCAATCCCGCCGACGGAGAGTGCCAGGACACCGATGGTAAGTGCCCGCCGAATCGTCCTCCTGCGTTCGCGGCCAATCACCTGGATGACGGCGCTGGCGCCGAGTACTGCCGCAATGATAAGTAAAGGGGAGAGCATATCGGCGGCACGGCGCGTGATGTATTCGTTGCCACGACTGCCGATGAAAAGCACGATTACTGAGGCCAGCACGAGTCCACCTACCGCGTACGGCCGAGTGCGCCGGAAAAAGAGGGTTGCAAGTGCAGCGACCAAGCCCACAACTACCAAAACCGCCAACGTCGCGATCGCCAGGAAACTGAGTTTGGCCGGCCAAACGACGCTCAGGAACGGGCGCCAAGGCTCGGTGATTTGGCGGGCGATTGCACTGACAGTTGCACCTTGACCGTTCCCGCCTGCCGTCAGGGCGCCAATGAAGAGGAGTGCACTCACGGTCTTGAACCAAATGAGTGGTCCCATCGCAATGCTCAGCCCGATCAATCCTCCCGCTCGGAGCAGGGCCGACCGCAACCCGACGAGCGGTCCGATCAGCGTGAGTGTGGCGAGTGTCACTCCGAGCAGAGGAAGGTACTCGCTGTACGTCCCGAGAATTGCGGCAAGTGCCAGCGCGGGGAGCCACAGGGGCGGGCGGGGGTGGTCTGGCGTCGGCCGCACCACCATTGACACGAGCCCGACCACGAGGGGCAGAAAGCTGATGCCCAGGAGCGAATCCGCGTTTTGTTGGAGAACCTGGCTCTGAACCGAGAAAGACGCCATGAGCATGCCACCCATCACGAGTCGGGCGACACGGGAGATTCCAAACGCTGCGCCGAGCGTCCAGGCGCCTCCGGAGATAAGAAAGACCCATACCCCGAGCAGAGGACTGAATCCATTGACAATGGGAACGGTCGTGAGAACGCCGAGGCCCGCTTGTAGGATTTCTTGTCCAACCCGTAGCGAGTAATGCACACTTTCATAGGCTGGCCCGAAGGCGGGCGAATCTGCCCCGGTGAGAGGGCTTATGCCGATGTGCGGAAGCGCAGTGATCGTATGGTCGAGGCCCCACTGGGAAACGGAAATATAGTAGAACGCGTCGTTGCTTCCAGCAGCCTGCATTGGCAGCGACGACCCCGCCAGGAGCGATGGCAGCCACGCCAAAAGCGCCCCGAGTAGCCCCACCGCCGACACAGTCACCAGGTTCGGCAATGCCGAGAACCAGTCGACGAATGCGGTTCTGCCGCGCCAAAATTGCAGCAGCATACCGACGGTTGCGACGCCGACCGCAACCCAGATCCCGACGCGCACGGGTAGGAACAGCCCGGTGAGGTGCAGCACCACCACGAGGTATGCGGCGCCGATCAAGGGCACTGCCGGCACGAGAACGACGCGCAATTCTTGTCTCAAGTGCACGAGTACGGCGAATCCGAAGACCGAAAGGATCAGAATCGATCCGATACCGATTCCAATTACTTCAATAATCCTGTGGCCTTTCTCTGCTCCTGTGAAAATCTGCATTTCAGTCCGTGAGCCAGGCTGAGAAGAGCGACGATTGACCCGGCAACCAGAGGCAGCGTCGACGTCACGAGGGTCCCTGCAGCCACGAGAGCGGCAGTGGCAGCGGCAGCGGCACCGAACACGAGCGCCAACATCCATGATCTCAAAACCACAGTGTGCAGGCCAACCGCGAGGGCACCATCAGATGCCACCAAGGCGATCAGGAAAACGGCAACCCCGACACTCACAAAAAGTACACCGTCTTGGTGCAATACCAGATCCGCCCCGAACAGAAGCGCTGTCGCCAAAGCCCCCAGCGTGAGCATGCCGACCACGATCACAATTGCGACCACCACAGAGGCGCGGATGGCGAAGCCAATGGTGACGCGGGCGGCCGCAATCTGGCCATTTTTCCACTGTGCAGCCAGCCGAGGGAGATAAAGGATCTGCAGCACCTGGTATCCGAAAATGGGGATGCGCGCGATGGAAATACAAGTCAAAATCTGCGCGGCCAGAACCGCGTCGGCACCCTCCCCCAGCGCCTTGGCGACGAGCACGCCGCTATTGAGCAGAAGTTGGATCGACACCGCAGCCACGATGAGGCGGCCGAGTCGACCAATAAACAGGCCAAACGGTGGTTGTTCACGTGCGAGCCACCTGCGATCGCGACCGAACAGAAAAGGCACTGCTGAGACGCTCGCAGCTGCCCCGACAACGTAGGCAAACCCGACGCTGCCAGTCACTCCGGCGACCACGAGAACCACTGGCAGGGTGATGCGCATGAGACCCTCGAGCGCCACGAGCAGGGAGTACGAGGTGGTTCGCCCAGCCCCCGAAAGGAATCCCCTAATCGGAAATTGCACGGCGTACCCGGCGAAGGACACCAGCAAGGCGCAAATGAGCAGCGCCGACCCGATATATTCCTGACCATACGGGGTCAGGAAGACAAGAGAGAGCACGGAGAGAAGCACGACAACGACACCCGCCACACTCCAAACAGTCCCGGCCAGCCCTCGAGCAGCGGAGCCGGGTGTTCCAGCAACCTCCCGGGCAGTCTCCTGCTCCAGCGGGTAAAACAGCCCCAGGCCCACGACTACGGTCATCGACCAAAAAACGGCGAAGTCCGAGTAGTCAGCGACACTCGTGTTTCGGGCGACGATGACGAGGAAAACGTAGCTGCCTACGCCGGAAAACAATGCCGCCATTCCGATGATGCCAACGCGTGCGACTGCACCACAGGTCACACGAGTTCGCACTGTACAGTCCTAAGGGAAAGATAAAGAAAGTCGATGCAACACCATAACAGTGCTCGCATAATCTAAAGGATCCACCCGTGCAAATGCCAGCTCTGGTTCAAGCTGTTCGTCCCCGACAGTGGTTGAAGAACGTTCTCGTAGGCGCTGCGCCGTTGGCTGCGGGTGTTCTTTTCGTACCTATGATCGCGCTCGATACCGCACTCACTTTCATCATTTTTTGCGGCGCGTCTGCCGGTGTCTATCTGGTCAACGATCTCCTTGATGTCGCCGCAGATCGGGCGCATCCAATCAAGATGAACCGGCCGATCGCATCCGGTGCCTTATCAGCGAGGGCAGCGCTTGCAGCCGGAATAGTCCTGCTTGTCTCCGCACCGCTGGGTGCGTACTTTGTCTCTCCCGCCCTGGCAGTCGTGATCCTCATCTATGAAGTACTGCAGATCGCCTACTGCGTCTGGTTCAAGCACCTTCCTGTCGTCGATCTGGTCCTCGTTTCGAGCGGCTTTCTACTGCGTGCCATTGCCGGTGCCGTGGCCGTAGGAATTGTGCCGTCGCAATGGTTCCTACTTGTGGCCTCGTTCGGTTCGCTGTTCATGGTGGCTGGAAAGCGGTACTCCGAAAAACGCGAATTCGAAGATACCGGCGGTGCAACGCGAAAATCACTCGAAGAGTATTCACTTTCGTATCTCAGATTCGTCTGGTCCGTCTCAGCCGGACTCACGCTGGTTGCATACTCTCTCTGGGCGTTTGAACTCGACACCGTTCTTGAGAACGTGATCCCCGCACTATCCATCGTTCCGTTCAGCATGGCCGTTCTTCGCTACGCCTATAGCATCGACAAAGGGGTCGCTGGCGCACCCGAAGATGTCGTGCTCGCCGATAAACAGCTACTCATCCTCGCAGCGATCTGGCTGGGCACGTTTGCAACATTCGTGTTCACCAGATAGCCGCATACTGGGGATGGCCTCGCCCTCGGTGCTTGCTCTGGTCACAGCAGCTAGGCTTGGGGTCGAATTGCAACCAACGGAAACGAAGAGGACTATGCCCCGCGCACTCATCACCGGAATAACTGGCCAGGACGGCTTGTACCTCGCAGAATTGCTCCTCTCCAAGGGCTATGAAGTCTTCGGCTTCATGCGTGGCCAGAACAACCCCAAGCGTGAACTGGTCGAAGCGACTGTCCCGGGAGTGAAGATCCTCACCGGTGACCTCACTGACCTGTCCAGCATTCTTCGTGCGCTGGAAACCGCCCAGCCCGACGAGTTTTACAACCTCGGCGCTATTTCTTTCGTCGCCTACTCGTGGGAGAACGCGCACATGACCAGCGAGGTCACCGGCCTGGGAGTGCTGAACGCGCTCGAAGCCGTGCGACTGTACTCGCACGATGACGCGCAGAAAGTGAGATTTTACCAGGCGTCCAGCTCGGAGATGTTCGGAAAAGTCCAGACTGTCCCGCAGAAGGAGGACACGCTGCTCTGGCCGCGCTCGCCCTACGGCGTCGCCAAGGTGTATGGCCACTACATGACCATCAACTACCGCGAGTCGTACGGAATGCACGCCTCGTCGGGCATTCTGTTCAACCACGAATCACCGCGCCGCGGCCCCGAGTTCGTCACGCGCAAAATCAGCATGGCTGTCGCTCGCATCTCTCTCGGCTTGCAGGAGCACATCACCCTCGGCAACATCGATGCCCGCCGCGACTGGGGCTTCGCCGGAGACTACGTCGACGCCATGTGGCGCATGATGCAGCAGGACACTCCCGACGACTATGTGATCTCCACCAACGAGACCCACGAAATACGCGAATTTCTCGATCTCGCCTTCCGCCAGGTCGGTATCGACGACTGGGCGCCGTACGTCAAGCAGGACCCCCGCTTCATGCGCCCCGCCGAGGTCGATCTGCTGATCGGTGACTCGACCAAGGCCCGCAGCGTGCTGGGCTGGGAGCCCAAGGTCGGCTTCCCGCAGCTCGTTCAAATGATGGTCGAGAACGACCTTGCTGAGCAGAAGCTGAACCTGGCCTAACCGCGCATGGCATCCGTCGTCGTAACAGGCATCACCGGCCAGGATGGGTCGTACCTGGCTGAGCGCCTCACCGGCGACGGATGGGACGTGCACGCGATAGTGCGCGAGGGCACGCGTCCCGACGAGCAGGAAGTCACCCCCGGGGTGACCGTACATGCCGGCGACCTGCTCGACACCGATTCGCTCCGCGCGGTCATCGATTCCGTCGAACCCGACCTGATCATCAACCTCGCCGGCATCAGCAGCGTCGCCCAATCGTGGACTCAGCCAGAATTGACCGCGCGGGTAACGGGGCTGGCAGTGTCCGGCCTCCTCGCCGGAGCCTGGGCGCTGCAGGAGCGGCTCGGTCGTCCCGTACGCTTCGTACAGGCCTCGAGTTCGGAGATGTTTGGAGCCGCCACGGAACGGCCTCAAACCGAGAACACCCCTCTAAAACCCGTATCACCCTACGGTGCGGCCAAGGCGTACGCCCACCACCTTGTGGGCGTATATCGCGGCCGGGGCCTCTTCGCGGCGTCGGCGATTCTCTACAACCATGAGTCGCCCCGTCGACCGGAGACCTTTGTGACGCGCAAGATCACGAGTGGCGTTGCGCGCATCGTGAACGGCGACGAACCCAAGCTTCTCCTCGGTAATCTGGACGCCCGCCGCGACTGGGGCTGGGCTCCCGACTACGTGGATGCCGTGCTCCGCATTGCCCAGGCCGACACGGCCGACGACTTCATCGTGGCCACGGCGGTGGAACACAGCGTTCGTGACTTTGTGGCGGCTGCCTTCGCCGCAGCCGGTATCGCGGACTGGGAAGGTTTTGTGGAACTCGACCCCCGGTTCGCGCGCCCCGTGGACGCCCCCGTCATGGTGGGCGACAACACGAAGATCCGCACGACGCTCGGCTGGGTTCCGACACGCTCCTTCGACGAGATCGTGCAGGCAATGGTCGAGCATGACCTCGCACTCCGGTCCAGCTAGGGTGACTGCACGGCTCCGCCACAATCACACCCGGGCACCCGACGATCCCCGCGTGCTTTTCGACGCGACAGCTGTTCCGGCCAATCGAGGAGGAGTGGGTCGTTACGTCGACGGTCTGCTCTCCCAAATGCATGGTCGGGTGGAGATCGCCTGCCAGCATCGGGATGCCGAACACTTTCGTTCGCTGGCACCGGGCATGACGGTATTGCCGCAGTCCCGACGCCTGGAGTCCCCCGTGGTGCGCTTGCTCTGGGAGCAGCTGGCGCTTCCAGCCCTGGCCCGCCGTCGCGGAGTGCGCGTCATCCACTCCCCGCATTACACGCTCCCCCTGTTCACCCGGCGCGTCCGGGTCGTGACGCTGCACGATGCCACGTTCTTCAGCGATCCGCAGGTGCACACGCGGATCAAGGGGATCTTCTTCCGCCTGTGGACCCGTCTCTCCGTGCGGCTGGCACGCGTCCTCATCGTTCCGAGCGCGGCAACGGCGACCGAGGTCGCTCGGTTCACGGGCGGCCACGACCGCTTCGTCGTCGCCCACCACGGCGTCGACTTCGACCTGTTTCACCGGCCGACCGCGACGGAAATCAACGACGTCGCCCGCGAATACAAACTTGGTGAGGCCGGTTGGATTGCCTTCCTGGGAACGCTCGAGCCCCGGAAGAACCTGCCGGCGCTCGTGCGCGCCTATGGGAGTCTCGTGGAGCACCGTCACACCGCCGGGCTGCCGGTGCCGCCCCTCGTCCTGGCCGGCGGACGCGGCTGGGACACCCGGCTAGACGAAGAGATCAGCTCTATCCAGGCACCCGGTCGGGTCGTATCGCTCGGCTATGTTCCGGCGCCCCACTTGCGCGCGCTCCTCGGCGGCAGTGCCGTCATGGTCTACCCGAGTCTCGGGGAAGGGTTCGGTTTGCCGGTCCTCGAGGCGATGGCGTGCGGCGTGGCTGTGCTCACAACGCGGCGCCTCGCGCTACCCGAGGTGGGCGGCACCGCAGTCGCCTACAGTGAGACGACGGACGCATCTATCGCGGACGCGCTGATGGCGCTTCTGGACGACCCGGAACGCCGCACTGAGCTCGGACGCTTGGGCGAAGAACGGGCGAGGGCTTTCACGTGGCGTTCCTGCGCCGAGGTGCACGAGGCCGCCTACCGCATGGCGAACACCGCTCGGGGCTGAGGCCCTTAGGCGTCGTCGGCGACCAGGTCCGGACGGCGACGGAACGAGAAGAACTTGTGCCCGAAGTAGCTTACGAGCGTGGTGGCTGCCACGATGAGCGCCTGTGCGAGGAGTGGCGGCACGGCGCCGACCTCCACGAGGAGCGGGAGGGCGATGGAGTTGATGACGAGCGCGAACGTGTAGACGCTCAGAAAACGCAGGAAATCGAGCAGGATGCGTTCGGATCCGCTCACCCGGAAGGTGACCTTCCGGTGCAGTAAGAACGCTGACACGCTCGACAGTAGAAAAGATCCGTACAGGCTGAAAAAGTAGCCGAGTCGGCTCCCGAAGCTCAGCTCGAGGATCACGAAAATCAGGTAGCCGATCGACGTGTTGAGCCCGCCAATGAGGATGAATCGTATGCGTTCGTCGTTCAACACACCACGGAGGCCCCGCCCGGGCGACCTGGTCGGCTCCGGTTCTGCACTCGCTGACGAGGCCATCCGTGCTCCTTCTGCACCTGCGGCGCGGGTCTGCGGTCGGCATCATCCCGACGATCGACCATCCTACGTCGCATGACTGGGTGTCCGGCCGCGACAGGTGCGATGAATGCCCCTGCGCGCCGGCGCACGCGGGCTCGTGCAATCACCCCGGTATAATTCATCGGGGGCCGGGTTCGTGCAGCCCCTGCCAGAGACAGGAACACATGACTGCGAGAGTATCGATCGTCGTCCCGGCATTTAACAATGCGGAGCACATCGAGGCGACGATGCGATCGATCATTGCCCAGAGCTTCACCGACCTTGAGATCATCGTGGCCGACCATGGGTCCACCGACGCCACGGTAGCGCGCCTGCAGCAGTTTCTGGCCGACCCGCGGGTGACTCTGCTTCAGACAGAGGCCGGCGGCGGCGCGGCGCGCAACTGGAACCGGGTGACGGACGCAGCCACGGCCCCGTTGCTCAAGCTCGTCTGCGGCGACGACCTTCTGTACCCCGACATCGTGGCTCGACAGGTTGCGGCTTTCGACGACGGCGTCGTGCTCGTCGCGTCGGGCCGGGACATCGTTGATGCCCGCGCCAAACCCGTATTCCGCAATCGCGGGATCAACGGCCTCGCCGGCCGGCGTCGCGGCGGATTCGCCGTGCGGCGCACTGTTCGCGACGGCCTCAACAGTTTCGGTGAGCCTGCCTGCGTGATGATCCGCCGGTCTGTGCTCCAGTCCGTCGGCGGCTGGGCCCACGATGAGCAGTACCTCATCGACGAGGCGACCTACGTGAAGGTACTCTTCGAAGGCGACTTCGTGGGCATCCCCGTCGCTCTCGCCGCATTCCGCCTGAGCGCGGAGCAGTGGAGCGTGCGCCTCGGACGCGACCAGGCGTCCCAAGCCACCGCGTTCCACCGTGCCTTGCTCGCGCGCAGGCCCGACGTCGTCTCCCGCAGCGACGTGCGCATCGGGAATCTGCGGGCCCGGGTCAACGCCGTGAGCCGCCGGGCCGTCTACGCGCTCCTCGGGCAGCGGATGACCGGGGTCACCGAATGACGCTCGCCCGGTGGGTGCGCCGGGCGAGCTCTCACACGGAGCTCCTGCTCTATCTGGCGACGGCGGCGATCACGGCCATGCTGACCGTCGTGTCGCTCCAGCTGTGGAAGGCGAACCTTGCGGTTCCGCTCAATTATTCGGGGGATGCGGTCTCCACGAGTGCGCATTTCAAGACGGTCATCGAGGAGGGCTGGTACGAATACCAGCCACGCCTCGGCGCCCCCTTCGGCCAGTTCTACAACGACTTCCCCACCGCCGACAACCTGCACCTGGTAGCAGCGAAGATCCTCGGCCTCTTCACCCAGGACTGGGCCGTCGCCCTGAACACCTATTATCTCGTGGGTTTCGTGCTCACGGCCATCGCCGCGGTCTGGTTCCTGCGCACGTGCGGGGTGTCGCTTGCGCTGAGCGGTGTGCTCGCAACGGTCTTCGCGCTCGCGCCGTACCATTTCCTCCGCGGCGAGGCACACCTCTGGCTCGCCTCCTACTACGGCATTCCGCTCGGCCTGGGGCTGCTCGTGCTGCTGCTGCGCGGCGTTTCGCTCTGGGGCAGGGGCACGTCGCCGAACCCGGTTCTCTCTTGGCTGTTCTCACCCACCGCCCGCACACTCTTGTGGATCGGAATCCTCGCCACATCGTCGTCGTACTATGCCATCTTCTTCCTTGTGCTGTTGGCCTTCACCGGCCTCTCTGTGCTGGTGCGCGACCGTGCCTGGCGTCCGTTCTGGGCCGCAGCCACCGCGGGCGTCGTCACAGTGCTGGTGATGCTCGCCAACATGCTTCCCGACCTGGTTTACGGCTGGCAGAACGGCGCCAATCCGGGCGGGCTTGATCGCGGGCACGCCGAAACGGAGGGCTACGCCCTCAAGCTCGCGGCGCTTCTCTTGCCATGGTCAGACCACCGCATCGGGTTCCTGCGCGCCTTTCGCCAACAGTATGACTCGAGCTATCCGCTCGCGAGCGAGCTGCCAGCCCTCGGCCTCATCGCGGCCGTCGGCTTCATCGGGGCCGTCATTATCCTGTTGCTTCTTCTCGTGACTCGCCGCCGCCCCTGGAACAGCGCACCCTCCTGGGATCTCGTCTCCGGTCTGGCAGCGCTCATCCTCGTAGGCTTCCTGTTCTCCACGATCGGGGGCCTGTCCACGTTCATCTCCTTTGCCACCAGCAGCTTGCGTGGCTGGAACCGGATGTCGATCGTGCTTGCATTGCTCAGCCTCGGCGTACTCGGCCTCCTGCTCGACAAGGCGCTCGCCCACTGGTTCACCCGGCACGAATGGCGGCCGGGCGCCCGGCGCGTGACCGTGGGCATGCTCTGCGTCGGGCTGCTCGGCGTGGCGTTCGTTGATCAGACGCCGAGCGACGCTTCGGCCACCTACGCTTCGACCGAGAAGCAGTTCGCCGCGGACCACCTGTGGTTCAGCGCGGTAGAAGCGAGCTTGCCGGAGGGTTCCGCGGTATTGCTCCTTCCCTATCTCCCGTTCCCGGAAACTCAGGCTGGGAACGGTTTCATCGCCTCCAACCAACTTGTGCCCTACCTGCAGACCACAAACCTGCGCTGGTCGAACGGCGGCATCAAGGGCAGGCCGACGGCCGACTGGCCTGGGCAGCTGTCGAACTATTCACACGCCGACCTCGCGACGCTCGCTGCAACGGCCGACATGGCCGGGATCATGATCCAGCGCGCGGCCTTCACCGACGGCGGTGCTGCGGTCGAAACCGCGCTCGCGGCCTCTACCGGACACGCCGCTCGGGTGAGCGCCGACGGGCAGTATGCGTTCGTCGATCTGCAGGGCATCCGGACCGACCTTGCCGACACGAAGTCGTCGACCACGCTTGGGGCTGCCGCCGAGCTCATCACCATCCCCGTGACCGCCTATCCCACCCCGTCGCTCGGTTCTGCCTTCGACGAGGATGAGGTGTCCATCCTCGTGAGCCGTCGCCTGCCGGCCTCCTTCGTGGTTGCCAACGCCGGTGCCCAGCCCGTGCCGGTCACCGTCACGTTCGACGTGGTGAGCGAGGTCGAGAGCGGAAGCACGACGGTGTCGTTCCCGGGCGGCGGACGACAGGTACAGCAGTATACGGATCACACGGCAACGTTCACCCTCGCCTTCACAGCACCGCCGGACACCGCAACGGTCGACATCGCGGTCGTCGATGCCGTCGGCGGCCCTGTCAGGAGCGCAAAAGTGGTGCACCTGACCGTGACACAGGATGCGCTGTCCACATACCTCAGTGGGTCGACACGCTGACCCCCTCCATCCGAAGTCGGGCAATCCCGGCCTCCCGAGCATGAAACCTGATTGTGACAACACCAGAGATCGAACCAGGCACGACGGCTGAACCCGTGGAGCGTCCGCACGAACTGTCCGTGGTCATCCCCGTGTACCAGGGCGAGGGCACGCTGCCCGCCATCATGGCCGAAATCGAATGCCTCACCACGGTGACCGTCTCCCCCGACGGCTACCCCTTCGTCGTGCGCGAGGTGCTCCTCGTGTGCGACAACGGCCCGGATGACTCCGCCCGCGTCATGCGCGAACTGGATGCCCAGTACGGTTTCGTGCGCGCCGTCTGGTTGAGCCGTAACTACGGCCAGCATGCGGCAACCCTCGCCGGAATGGCGTCGTCCGGAAACGAGTGGATCGTCACTCTCGACGAGGACGGCCAGCACGACCCCGGCGACATCGGTGGACTCCTCGACACAGCCATGCGCGAGCAGGCCTCGGTGGTCTACGCGAAGCCCACAAATCCGGCGCCGCACGGTTACCTGCGCAATTCGGCGAGCAGCACAGCGAAATGGCTACTCACCAAGCTTTTCTCCGGATCGAATGCACCGGATTACCAGAGCTTCCGCCTCATCCTCGGCAGCATCGGTCGAAGCGTCGCCGCTTATTCCGGTTCCGGCGTATACCTCGACGTGGCCATGGGATGGGTGGCCGGCACCGTCGTCACGTCGCCGGTTCGACTGCGTGACGAGGGCGACCGACGCTCCGGATACTCCACCCGACGCCTGTTCTCCCACTTTTGGCGAATGATCTTGTCGAGCGGCACGCGCGCCCTGCGCTTCGTGAGTATTTTGGGCGTCGTCGTCGGCGCGGCGGGCGCGGCGGTGGCTCTCTTCATTCTCGTTTCGCGCCTGGCGGGCAACGAGGTCCCCCAGGGGTGGGCGTCGACGATCGTGATCGTGCTGCTGGGCTTCGGTGCCGTGCTGTTCTCGCTTGGCGTTATCGCCGAGTACATCGGCATCAACGTGAATATGGCCATGGGCAAGCCGCCCTATCTCATCACCACCGATCCGGCTCATGGGCCGCTCGGGCGTCGTCACCCGCGCGTGCCGTGACAAAGACTGCGTGGGTCATCGGCGCGAGGGGAATGCTCGGACGGGCCACCTCGACCCGGCTGCGGGAGAGCGCCGGTTGGTCGCTCATCGACGCTGCTCCGGTGTGCTGGCAGGACGACGCGGCCCTTGAGGCCTCGGTAGCCCGGTCGATGCGGGAGCTTCTCGCGTGCGCTGCTTCCGGCAACAGGGACGGGCTGGGCGGCGACTGGGCCGTGTTCTGGACGGCCGGGACCGTCGTGACCTCGAGCCCGGCCACGGACATGCAGGGCCAACTGCACCAGTTCCGCTTGGCACTCGACGTGATCGCGCGGGAGGCGCACGGGCATCCGCTCTCGGCACAAGGCTGCGTGTTCTTCGCGTCGTCGGCCGGTGGCGTGTACGGCGGATCGGTCGATCCGCCGTTCACCGAGCACACGGTGCCGGTACCGATCTCGCCCTACGGCCGGTTCAAACTCGACGCGGAGGCCGTCCTCGCCGATTTCTCGCGGCGCACGGGGATCTCTGCACTCTCCGGGCGCATCTCCAACCTTTATGGGCCCGGCCAGAGCCTCGACAAGATGCAGGGCCTGATCTCTCATGTCGCTCGAGCGCAGTTCACCGGGGCGCCCACCTCGATCTATGTTCCCCTGGATACCCTGCGCGACTACATCTTCGTTACCGACTGTGCCGCCCTCATCGTGGATTCCACCGGGCGTGCCCTCGACGTGGCCCGGTCGACGGGAACCGTGGCGGCCACGAAGAACCTGATCTCGGGGCACGCGGTCACGATTAGTTCCTTGCTCGGCTATTTCCGCATCCTGGCGAAGGGGAATGCGCGGGTCATGCTCGGAACGTCGTCGTCGGCCGCGTTCCAGGCGCTCGACCTGCGCCTGAAAACCGTGGTCTGGCCCGATCTCGACGACCGGGAGCAGGAAACCCTGCCCGCCGGTATCATGGCGACCATGACGGACATCCTCGCCGGCATCCAGCGGGGAACGGCTGCCCCATCAGCTCAGGCGGGCGTGCCCGACAGCAAGCCCGCGAGGTACCGCCCGTAGCCACTCTTCTGGAGCGGCTCAGCGAGCTCGGCCAGACGGTCGTCATCAATCCAGCCCGCACGCCAGGCGATTTCCTCGATGCAGCCGATCTTGAAACCCTGACGGTCTTCGATGACGCGCACGTATTCGCTTGCCTGCATCATGGATTCAAAGGTGCCAGTGTCAAGCCAGGCCGTTCCACGGTCGAGGACCTGCACGCGGAGCTTGCCGCGATCGAGATATTCCTGGTTGACGGTTGAGATTTCGAGCTCACCGCGGGCGCTTGGCTTGATCGTTTTCGCGATCTCAACGACATCGTTGTCATAGAAGTAGAGTCCCGGCACGGCATAGTTGCTCTTCGGAACCGCCGGTTTCTCTTCGATCGATACGGCCCGGAAATCACCGTCGAACTCCACGACTCCGTAGGCAGCCGGATCCGCGACGTGATACGCGAAAATGACGGCGCCCTCGATCTGCGAATTACCCCGCAGGGCGGTTCCGAGGCCGGCACCGTGGAAGATATTGTCACCCAGAACGAGCGCGACGCTGTCGTCGCCGATGAATTCCTCGCCAATCGTGAATGCCTGGGCGAGTCCGTCAGGCGACGCCTGCACGGCGTACTCGATGGACAGGCCCAGATCGGATCCGTCCCCGAACAGTGCCCGGAATTGGCTGGCATACTCTGGCGTCGTGATGATGAGTATCTCGCGGATACCGGCCATCATGAGCGTCGATAGCGGATAATAGACCATTGGCTTGTCATAGATCGGCATGAGCTGCTTGGAGATGCCTTTGGTGATTGGCCAAAGTCGGGTTCCCGACCCTCCAGCCAGAATAATCCCCCGCATGTCAGGCCTTCCCCGTCGATGATGTCGTGAGCGAGTCGTAGAAGGCTCGCGATTCGTCCCAGGTTGGCAGCAGGCCCGAGGCTGCCGCGTGTTCCAGCGAGGGCCCGTCGGTGTCCTTCGGGGACAGCAGCGGCACTCCGGCTTCGGGCGGGAAGACGAGGTCGATGTCGGCGTCCAGCGGGTTGATGCCGTGTTCGCGGGTCGGGTTGAACGTATCGGAGACCAGATACGTGACGATCGCGTCGTCCGTCAACGACACGAAGGCGTGCCCGAGGCCTTCGGCCAGATACACGCTGCGACGGTCGACGTCATCGAGCAGCACGGAATCCCATTGGCCGAAGGTGGGCGATCCGACCCGGATATCGATGACGTAATCGAGTACGGCGCCGCGAACGGCAGTCACATACTTGGCCTGGCCCCGAGGAACGCTGGCGAAATGAATGCCCCGCACCACGCCTTTTCGCGAAACCGACAGGTTCGCCTGGCGAAGATCAAGCGCGTGGCCGATCGTTTCTTCTAGCCGGTCAAAGCGGTACCATTCCAGGAAAACCCCCCGGTCATCGGCGTGTTGCTTTGGGGTCAACTCGTAGGCATCTGGAATCTTCAGTTCGCGAATCTGCACGCCCAGAAGTCTACACAGGGGCCGTCCCGGTAGAATCGGGAGGTCTTCTTCTCGATCGGAACGGTACCAGCACGCATGACACATGAACGCACCGGCGATCGCGTTACCGCGCCCGCCCGCGAAACCACACGCCCATGATCGCCGTGGTCACTGTGAGTCACGGGTCCGACGAGGTCCTGCGACCGTTCCTGGCAAGTGTGGCAGGCGCCAGCCGCCAGCCGCTTCGGGTCGTCGTGGTCGACAACAAGCCGCTCGGAAGCGAGGCGCGTGCAATCGCCGCCGAATTCGGCGCCGAATACCTGAGCGATACGAACCGTGGTTACGGCTACGGCATCAACACCGGTGTCGCCAGCCTGCATGAAACGCCAGCCTGGGTTCTCATCTGCAATCCTGACCTCGTGCTGGCGCCCGAGTCCATCGACATTCTTCGCGCCATCGGGGAGTCTGATCCGTCCATCGGCGCTGTCGGACCACGAATCCTGAACGCGGACGGGACCACGTACGCATCGGCACGCGCGCTGCCCTCAATCCGCACCGGAGTGGGGCATGCCCTGTTCGCCAACGTGTGGACCTCCAATCCCTGGACCCGCCGTTATCTCCAAGGCAACGGCGGAGAACCACACCGGCGAGACAGCGGGTGGTTGTCCGGGGCGTGCCTGCTGATTCGCGGGTCGACCTTCGTGGAGCTGAACGGTTTCGACGACAGCTATTTCATGTATTTCGAGGATGTCGACCTGGGCTATCGAATGCAGAAGGCGGGACATCGATGCGTGTACGAGCCCCTCGCCGCCGTTACCCATACCGGCGCCCACTCCACGCAGGCCGAGTCGGCACGTATGCTCGCTGCGCATCACGAGAGCGCCAATAGGTTCCTCTCCCGCAAGTACCACGGTGTTCTGCTGTGGCCCTTGCGACAAGCGATTGCGGTCGGCCTGTGGGTGCGTTCTCGGTTCCAGCAGCGTCGCGGCACGCACTGACCCTGCCGCCGGAACTTCCACCGACGTTCCAGTAGAATCGGCGGGTCCCCTCAGCCAACGAAACGGTACCTCCTTATGAAGATCCTTGTCACCGGTGGAGCCGGCTTTATCGGCTCCAACTTTGTTCGCCGCACCATTGAAGACGCCTACCCAGGCCTCGAAGGCGCTGAGGTTGTCGTTCTTGACGCACTGACCTATTCCGGCAACCGGGAGAACCTCGCACCCATCGCGCATTCGCCGCGCTACTCCTTCGTACACGGCGACATCCGTGACGCCGCCCTACTCGATACGCTGTTCCCCGGCCTCGACGCTGTCGTGCACTTCGCCGCTGAGTCCCATGTCGACCGATCGGTGCGGGACGCCTCGATTTTCGTCGAGACCAACGTGCTCGGCACCCAGCAGCTGCTCGACGCGGCGCTGCGCCATGACCTGGCCCGTTTCGTGCACGTCTCCACCGACGAGGTGTACGGCTCCATCGCCGAGGGGTCCTGGAACGAAGAGCGGGCGCTCGAGCCCAACTCCCCCTACTCCGCATCAAAGGCCGGCAGTGACCTGCTCGCCCGCAGCTACCACCGCACGCATGGCCTGAACGTGTCGATCACGCGCTGCTCGAACAACTACGGGCCGTACCATTTTCCCGAAAAAGTTATTCCGCTGTTCGTCAGCAACCTGATCGATGACCGGCACGTTCCCCTGTACGGCGAGGGCAACAACATTCGCGATTGGCTGCACGTTGACGACCACACCCGTGCGATCGCCATGGTGCTCGTCGGCGGTCGCGCCGGTGAGATCTACAACATCGGCGGCGGCACCGAGCTGACCAACACGGAGCTCACCCAGCTGCTGCTGGACTCCACTGGCAAGGACTGGTCGTACGTCGACCGGGTCGCCGACCGTCTCGGTCACGACCTGCGCTACTCGGTGGACATCTCGAAGATTCAAGCCGAGCTGGGCTATTCTCCCGAGGTTCCGTTTGAGCAGGGCCTGGCCGACGTGGTGCAGTGGTACCGCGACAACCGCCAATGGTGGGAGCCGCTCAAAGCGATAGCGGCGCTGGGATAGCATGACCCGTTACCTGATTACCGGAGCCAACGGCATGCTCGGCCGCGATCTGCAGGCGGCTTTGGCGGGCCAGAACGTGACCGCACTTGGCCGGATCGACCTCGACGTGACCGATCTGTCGGCCGTCACCGATGCCGTCGCCGGGCACGACGTGGTCATCAATTGCGCCGCCTATACCAAGGTTGACGATGCCGAATCGAACGAAGACACGGCCTACCTCGTGAACGGCGTGGGCGCTCGAAATCTGGCGGTAGCGGCGTCCGCTTCCTCGGTCCGCCTCGTTCAAGTCTCCACCGACTACGTCTTCGACGGTACGGCCACCACGCCGTACCCGGAGGACACTCCGCGCCACCCGATCTCGGCTTACGGCCGTACGAAGGCTGCCGGCGAGGAATTCGTGCTCGCCGAGAACGGCGACCGCAGCTTCATCGTGCGCACTGCCTGGCTCTACGGTCGACATGGCCCCAACTTCGCCCGTACCATGCTGCGCCTGGCCGCCAACCACGACACGGTGAGCGTCGTCAACGACCAGCTCGGCCAGCCCACCTGGACCGTCGATCTCGCCGCGCAGATTGTGTTACTGCTGCACGCGGATGCCCCGGCTGGCATTTACCACGGCACCAACTCCGGCGTCGCGTCCAAGTTCGACATGGCCCAGGCCGTGTTTACCTCGGCCGGTCTTGACGCGGAGCGCGTACTGCCCACGGACAGCTCGGCCTTCGTTCTCCCGGCCCCTCGGCCCGCATACTCCGTGCTCGGGCATGAATCGTGGGCGAGTGCCGGCCTCGTTCCGATGCGCGACTGGCGTGCCGCCCTCTCGGGCGCCCACTCGGCCGGCGCGGTATCCTGATGAATGAGCCCGACACGTTCCTGTCCCACGCCCAGAATGGCGAAGACGTGGTGTTGTGGCGCGCGCTGGGGCACATCGAACACGGCGTCTATATCGACGTGGGCGCCAATGATCCCTCCGACGATTCCGTCACCCGCAGCTTCTATGACCGTGGCTGGACTGGCATCGCCGTAGAGCCGAATTCTGCGTTCGCGGCCAATTTCCGAGCGGAACGTCCCCGGGATCAGGTGGTGGAGGCCGTCGTGACCGACAGCCCCGACGCCTCGATCACGCTCCATGTGATCGACGGTACCGGGCTGTCGACGATCGTCGACTCCATCGGTGCCACACACTCCCAAACCGGGTTCGCGATCACCGATGTGGTCGTCGAAACTCGACGCCTCGACGACGTGATCGAGGCTTCGGGGCTCGGCGACGGCGACATCCACTTCCTGTTGATCGACACCGAGGGCGCCGAAAGGGCGGTGCTCGGCTCCATCGACTTCACCCGGTTCCGCCCCTGGGTGCTGGTTGTCGAGGCCACCGCACCGCGCAGCACGAAGCGCACGCACGGAGACTGGGAACCTGCCCTGTTAGCGGCCGGTTACATCTTCTGCCTGTTTGACGGGCTGTCCCGGTTTTATGTGGCCGCTGAACACAGCGCCCAGCTCCAGCCACTGCTTGACTATCCGGCCTGCGTCTTTGACCGCTACACGACCGTGGCCGGCGTACGCGCCGAGGAGGAGACTGAGCGCCTGCACAACGCAGTGCGCGACGAGGCGCTCCGTGCCGACACTGTAACCGCTGAGCTCCGCGACGCGGTGCTCCGTGCCGACACTGCGACGGCTGAGCTCCGCGACGAGGCGGCCGAGCTGGCCCGGGTCGCTGCCGAACTCGTCCGCACGCGGCAGACCCTGTCCTGGCGTCTCACCCGGCCGCTGCGCTCGGTCCAACGAAACCTGCACCCGGGAGCGGACAAACGATGACAACCCTGCGCGTGATAGTCGATCAGATGATCGCGGCCGTTCCGGGCGGGATCGGCCGCTACACCGAGGAACTCACCCGCCAGCTCATACTGACGGCCCCGGCCGATTGTGATGTGGAGGGGATCGTGTCGGCGTCCTCACCCGACAAATACGACTCGATTCTGGCACGACTCCCGGGGTTGGCCGGCCTGCACAAGACCACTCTCCCGAGACGCGAGCTGGCCGCCGCGTGGCAGTTGGGCCTGACCGCGTCAACGGGTGGCGGCATGGTTCACGCCCCGAGCCTGTTGGCTCCCCTGCGCAAGCATGATCGGGTGCGCGATCGCACCCAGGTCGCAGTCACTATTCATGATGTCGTGCCCTGGACGCATCCGGAAACTCTCACTCCACGCGGGGTCACCTGGCACAAGGCCATGACGAAACGGGCCAGAAAACATGCGGATGTCATCGTCGTGCCCACTCACGCCGTAGCCGAGGCGCTGACGAACATCATTGACTTTGGCGACCGGGTGCGCGTGATCGGCGGCGCGGTCAGCAGCACCCTGGAGCTTCCACTCGATGCGGATGCCCGGGCGGCCGAACTCGGGCTTCCGAGCGAATTCATCCTCACCGTCGGCACGCTGGAACCGCGCAAGGGGCTGACACCGCTCATTACCGGCCTCGGCCTGCCCGGTGCCCCGGACCTGCCGCTGTTGATCGTTGGCCCACAGGGCTGGGGCGACCTCGACGTGGCCGCGGTCGCCGACGAAGCCGGCCTACCGGAGGGACGCGTACGTGCACTCGGCTTCGTGAGCGACAGTGACCTTGCCCTGATGCTCTCCCGCGCGACAGTCTTCGTGTATCCCAGTCAGGCCGAGGGATTCGGCCTGCCCCTGCTCGAGGCGCTGAGCTTCGGCACGCCGGTCGTGCACTCCGACGCTCCCGCACTCGTTGAGGTGGCGGGAGATGCCGGGTACGTCGTCGCGCTCGAGGATGCAGCCGGCTATCCGGAGCGGCTCACGGCCGCGATTTCGACCGTTCTCGGCGACCAGGCACTCACTGCACGGATGCGCCTGCACGGCCTGGATCGTTCCAGGGCCTACAGCTGGCGCGACTCCGCCGAGCAGGTCTGGCAACTGCACGCCGATTTGTAGCAGTCGGTGGCTGGGTGTTTTCAGTCAGCCTGCGGCGGTCGAGGGCGAACGCAGCAGGCTCGACCACCCTGCGGTGGTTGAGGGCGAACGCAGCGGGCTCGACCAGCCTGCGGTCGGCTGTGACGCTTCAGGGCGTGGTGGTGGGCGCCGGGGCGAGGGCGGTGGCGATTAGGTCGTGGATGCGGGCGTAGTCAGGGTCTGCGGGGTCGACGGTCGGCGGGGTCAATGCCACGCGACTGATCGGGAGTTGCTTGGTTTTCGCACCAAGGTTGGTGAAGTATCCGAGCATGCCCTGCGGAATGTCGGTCTTGATGACCTGAGAACTGGACGCGGCGATTCCCTGGAATTTCGTCAGCACGTTTGCGGGACTGAACTGGTTGAGAACGGCCTCCTGCAATTGTGCTTGGCGCCCCATCCGGTCGTAATCGCTCGTGGTATGCCGTGAGCGCGCATACCAGGTGGCCGTGGTTCCGTCCATGTGCTGAGCCCCCGGCTCGATCCAGCCCTCGACCTCTTTGAGCTGCTCGTCGCCACCAATCGGTAGTCGCTCGGTGACCGTGATGTCGACGCCGCCGAGGGCGTCGATGAGGTCGGAGAATCCGAGCATGTCGATGAGCACGTAGTACTGGATGGTCAAGCCCGTGATGCCCTGCGCCGCCTCGCGGGTGGCTTCGATACCCGGGGAACTACCCTCGGACCCGGCGTTCGGATAGTACTCCGGGCGTTTCACCTCCGCCTCGGTGAAAATGGAGTTGAGCATGCAGGCCGACACGTCGCATCCGTCGATGGAACCGTAGCCCTTCGGGTAGAGAGCGCCGAGTGAGGACCCGGCCGAGAACGGCACGTGCTCGAGGTTGCGCGGCAGGCTGATGGTTGTTGCCTGGCCGGTCGTGGCGTCGATGCTGATCACCGACAGGCTGTCGGGACGGAGGCCCGCACGGTCGGCACCGGCGTCACCGCCGAGCAGCAGGATGTTGTATCGTCCGTCAACGGGCGGTTGGCTCGGACCGGCGACGAAGACGGAGGAGAGGAATCCGCTCGCGGAGGTGGCGACGAAGGCGCCGTAGCCGGCGGTACCGGTCACGAGGAGCATGAGCACCGTCGAGAACGCGGCGATGATCGGGCGGGCGCCCGGCGCGGCTCGACCCAACCTGATCAGGCTGAGGGTGTTGAGCGTGAGCACGAGCCAGGTGACCGCGTAGAACGCGAGCACCGCGGCGGCGGCCCACAGGCCGATGGTGCTCGTGAACACGGTGAGTACGACCGCGGGCCAGAGCAGGTAGACGGCTCCGGCGATGATCACGATCGTCACGAGGGTGAGGGTGGCGCCGAGGCCGAACCGGCCGAGCCGGCGGTTGCCGGCCAGCACCTGGGCAGAACCGGGAAGAACGAAATTGAGTACGACAAGCCACCATGCACGCGTCGTCATCACGCGTGCGGAGCCGGAATTGGGGTGCCGGATCGGCTCTGTCACACTGCCCGGGTTTGTCACACTGGTCATAATCGCGTTTGGAGGTCCCGGTTCTTCTGCTCGACCAGGTCGGCGAGCTGCACGGAATAGTCTTCGAGCCTGCGGCGCAGCGTGTCATCGCTCGTGGCGAGGATCTTGATCGCGATCAGCGCGGCGTTCTTCGCCCCGCCGATCGAGACGGTCGCGACCGGCACCCCGGCCGGCATCTGCACGATTGACAATAGCGAGTCGAGGCCGTCGAGCAGGCCCAGCGGCACGGGCACCCCGACCACGGGCAGCGTGGTCATGGCGGCGAGCATGCCGGGCAGGTGTGCGGCTCCCCCGGCTCCGGCGATGATCACCTTGAGACCGCGGGACTGGGCGCTGCGCCCATAGTCGAGCATCTTCTCGGGAGTGCGGTGCGCCGAGATAACCTGCACCTCGTGCGCCACCCCGAAGTCCCTGAGAGTCTGTGCGGCGGCGCTCATCACACTGAAGTCGGAGTCGCTGCCCATGACCAGACCCACGAGCGGCGCGGTCGACGTCTGGGGCACGCTGATACTTCCGGTGTTCTCTGGCACGCAGACGATCCTATTACTCATTTATTGGTGCAGTGTCCTGAAATAACTGCGCTGTGGCACGCGCTTGGTAGGCAACTTCGTCGAGATCGTCGCCGCCAACGGTGACGTGGCCCACCTTGCGACCGGGCCGGCTGGCCTTGCCGTAATTGTGTACCTTCACAAGCGGATGCTGCGCGAGCGCACCTGCATAACGGTCACCGAGCGAGCCGGACGCGGGCCCGCCGAAGATGTTCACCATGACCGTCCACGGGTCTCGGGCGCCGGTCGCCCCGAGCGGCAGGTCCAGCACCGCCCGCAGGTGCTGCTCGAACTGGCTCGTCGTGGACCCGTCAATCGACCAGTGACCGCTGTTGTGCGGTCGCATCGCCAGCTCGTTGATGAGGAGGCGCTCATCCGTTGTCTGGAACAGCTCGACGGCGAGCACGCCGGTGACACCGATACCCTCGGCCACGGCCACGGCGATGTCGGTGGCGACGTCGGCAAGTCGGCCGGCGGACTGCGGGGCCGGCGCGATGACCTCGGCGCAGACACCGTCTTTCTGCACGGTCTCCACGACCGGCCAGACCGCGATCTCACCGTTCGGACGGCGCGCGACGACCTGAGCCAGCTCACGGCTGAAGTGCA
Source organism: Cryobacterium sp. Hz9 (assembly GCF_004402825.1). Taxonomy (NCBI): domain Bacteria; kingdom Bacillati; phylum Actinomycetota; class Actinomycetes; order Micrococcales; family Microbacteriaceae; genus Cryobacterium; species Cryobacterium sp. Hz9. Next base: position 28,633 of record NZ_SOFC01000018.1, on the reverse strand, counting down.
CGAGCTCCTCGACCAGCAGTGCGCCATCGTTGCCGTCTTCGGCGAGCGCCAGAAACCAGTCATCGACGTCGTGCTCGTGGCTGACCACCCGCACGCCCTTGCCGTCGTAGCCGCCCCTGGCGGTCTTGACGACGGCGCGGCCGCCGTGGGCCTGCAGAAAGTCTGCCAGACCGGCGACGTCGGTGATGCGGGCCCAGTCGGGTATCGGCAGGCCCAGTTCGGCGAGTTTTTCGCGCATCAGCAGCTTGTCCTGGGCGTAGAGCAGGGCGTCGGGGCCGGGGCGCACGATGATGCCTTCGCGCACGAGCTCGCGCAGGATCTCCTGCGGCACGTGTTCGTGATCGAAGGTGAGCACGTCGACGGTCTTCGCGAAGGCGAGAACGGTGGGCAGGTCGCGGTAGTCGCCCACGCTGACGGCGGCGAGCTCGGCGGACATACCGTCGGCTTCGGCGAGCACCTTCAACTCGATGCCGAGGTTCACGGCCGCGGGAATCATCATGCGGGCCAGCTGGCCCGCGCCAATTACACCGACGGTTAAAGCCATCTGTTCACCAATTTCTATGCGAGCGTTCAGGTAAACGCAAGTGGATACTCAGCCCGGGGATTTCAGCACGCCGTAGACTGCGAGACTTCAGTGCTTTCCTACTTTACCGAACGTCGGACGGATGCATGTCGATCACCCTGCAGCAGCGCCTGCTCAGCTTTGTGAGTCAGGGCCTCAAGTTCGGCGCCGTCGGTGCACTGGGCTTCGTGGTGGACTTCACCGTCTTCAACCTGCTGCGCACCACCGTGCTGGACTCGGCCGACGTGCATGCCGGCCCGATCTACGCCAAGGTCATCTCGACCGTGCTGGCTATTCTGGTGAACTGGCTTGGTAACCGCTACTGGACCTTCAGAGAGAACCGTCAGAACCGCACCATGCGCGAAGGCACAGAATTTCTTGCGGTGAGCCTGGTCGGCATGGGCATCGGCATCGCCTGCCTGTGGTTCAGCCACTACGTACTCGGTTACACGAGCGTTCTCGCCGACAACATCTCGGGCAACGTCGTGGGCCTCTTCCTCGGAGCGGTGTTTCGTTTCACGCTGTACCGCTACTGGGTGTTTGCGCCGGGACGGGCCGATGCGCCTGCCGGAGCGGGGGCATCCGTTGTTGCGACGCGCACCGGCTCCATGACCGTGGCAGCCGGTCTAGCGGCGACCCCAGAACGCTGACTCCTCGGAGATCGCCGAGTGCTCCTGCCGGCGCGAACCCATGACGGTGCTCGCTTTTTCCATGAGGTCGTGCAGCACGCTCTGCACGAGGTCGACGTTGGGAACGTCCTTCAGGACGAGTGGATGCTCCAGCCCCGAATTGATCAGCACGGTGCCGGAGTGAAACCCGGCTTGCACCCAGTTCTGCCGCACGCTCACGTCGTAGCCGCGGCTGTGCAGCAGCTCCTGGCGGGTGCGCACGAAGAATCCGTGGCGAAAGATGATGCGGCGGGTGGTGATGGTATAGCGCTTGGTGAGCCAGGCGGCGAGCGGCAGCAGCCAGCCGAACACGGCGAGCACGATGGATCCGGCGAGCACGGCCGCGTTCTGCCAGGGCTCGGGCATGTTGCCGAAGAAGTAACCGGTAGCGCCGGCCAGGGCGAACAGGACCACGGTGGGCCAGAGCAGGATCCGGACGTGCGGACGTAGGCGGGCGACGACTGTCTCGGGCCGGCTCTCGCGGGCGTAGCCGGAGGATTCGGTATCGGCTGGCTCGTCCGGCGCTTTCTTCTTCTCTTTCATTACTTCTATTAATACCTCAGGTGGGTGACATCGCCAGCGGCGACAGACCGTTCTTCGCCATCGGTCTGGTTGACGACCGTCAGCCGGCCCCCGGAGTCGATGGCAGTGGCGGTGCCGATCAGGTCGCTATCGCCGGGCAGCTCCACCCGCACGACGCTGCCGAGGGTACCGCAAAGCGCGGAGACGTCCGCGTGCAGGCCGCTTCGGAGCGCGTCGCCGTGGGCGGCGAGAAAGACCCGGTACAGCGTGACGAGCTCCCGCAGGTAGGCGGCGAGCACCGCGTCGGGGTCGGGCTTGCTGCGGGTGACCAGCAGCAGCGAGGTGGAGGTGAGGGTGGGCAGGTCATGCTCGTCGAGCGAGAGGTTGAGGCCAGCACCGATGATGATGCCGGAGGCGTCGGGCAGCAGCTCACAGAGAATGCCGCACACCTTGTAGCCGTCGATGAGCACGTCGTTGGGCCACTTGAGGGTGACTTCGTGGCGGGGATCCTCGGCCTCTTTGACTCCGGCGACCGGCTGCATGCCGGCCTCGACCACGCCGCGCACAGCCCGGGTCATGGCGGCGCCGGCCAGGAGGGGAAACCAGCCGAGGCTGTGCTGTGGCAGCGTTTCCCCGGTTGTGGTGCGCGGGCGGATGAGCACGGAGATGGCCAGGGCTTTGCCGGTCGGGGCCAGCCAGACGCGGCCGAGCCGGCCACGCCCCTGAGTCTGGTTGTCGGTGACGACCACCGACAGGTCGGGCCAGGCGGCGGCATCTGCTGTGGCGTGTTCCCTGAGCACGTCATTGGTGGAGGCGGCCTCGGAACGGTACTCGAACCGGCTCACCTCGGTGCGGCTGAGCGAAAACTCCATTGTGGCTACCCTCTCGTTGGCAGGACTCCTGCAATTCTTTAGAATATGGCCGTAGAGCACCTGGTTCTGGCCAGATTGCACGAGTTGCGCCGCTGGGAGGGCCGGCCGGAGGGGAAACGACCAGTGTTGCGCGGCAAAGTTGTGGATTATCGTCAACGGGGAGCGGCCCAGGGGTGCCGGTAGAGTGAAATGGTGATTGACAAGACGCCCGCCGCGGCACCGGACCTGTATACGACGGCGGGAAAACTCGCTGACCTCAAGCTGCGCTATCACGAAGCCGTGACCGCCAGCGGAGCCACCGCCATCGAGAAGCAGCACGCCAAGGGCAAGATGACCGCCCGCGAGCGCGTCGACCTGCTGCTCGACCAGGGTTCCTTCGTGGAGCTCGACGAGTTTGTGCGGCACCGCACCGTGGCTTTCGGCATGGAGAAGAAACGGCCATATGGTGACGCGGTCGTCACCGGGACCGGCACCATTCACGGCCGCCAGGTTGCCGTGTACTCCCAGGACTTCACCATTTTCGGCGGCTCGCTCGGTGAGGTCGCCGGCGAGAAGATCATCAAGGTGATGGATCTCGCCCTCAAAACGGGAGTGCCGATCATCGGCATTCTCGACTCTGGCGGAGCGCGCATTCAGGAGGGCGTCGTGGCCCTCGGCAAGTACGGCGAGATCTTCCGACGCAATACGGCCGCGTCCGGCGTCATTCCGCAGATCTCGATCATCTGCGGCCCGGCCGCCGGTGGCGCGGTCTACTCCCCCGCGCTGACCGACTTCGTGATCATGGTCGACAAGACCAGCCAGATGTTCGTCACCGGCCCGGACGTCATCAAGACCGTCACCGGCGAGGACGTCGGCATGGAAGAGCTCGGCGGCGCCCTCACCCACAACAAGGTCTCGGGTGTGTCGCATTATCTCGCGAGCGATGAACCCGACGCGCTCGACTTCGCCCGCGCCCTGCTGAGCTACCTGCCCGACAACAACCTGGCCGAGCTGCCCGTGTTCGACAGCGAGGTCGAGCTGGAAACAACGGATGCCGATCGTGGCCTGAACACGCTCATCCCCGATTCGCCCAACCAGCCCTACGATGTGAAAACGGTCATCGAGCACATCGTCGACCATGGCGACTTTCTCGAGACGCAGCCGCTGTACGCGCCGAACATCGTCGTCGGGTTCGCCCGGGTCGAGGGTCGCTCCATCGGGATCGTCGCCAACCAGCCCAACGCTATGGCCGGCACGCTCAACATTGAGGCCGGCGAGAAAGCCGCGCGCTTCGTCCGGTTCTGCGACGCGTTCTCCATCCCCATTCTCACCCTCGTCGACGTGCCCGGGTTTCTGCCCGGCACCGACCAGGAGTGGACCGGCATCATCCGTCGTGGCGCCAAGCTGCTCTACGCCTACGCCGAGGCCACCGTGCCGCTCGTCACCGTCATTCTGCGCAAGGCCTACGGCGGCGCGTACATCGTGATGGGGTCCAAGCAGCTCGGCGCCGACATCAACCTGGCCTGGCCGACCGCGGAGATCGCCGTCATGGGCGGCCAGGGCGCCGTGAACATTCTCTACCGCGCCGAGATCAAGGCGGCCGAACAGGCCGGCGAAGACGTCGCCGCCGTGCGCACGCGCCTCGCCAACGAATACACCTACAACGTGGCCAGCCCGTTCCTCGCCGCGGAACGCGGAGAGCTCGACGGCATCATCGAGCCGGCCGCGACGCGCGTGTCCGTCATCAAGGCGCTGCGGGCGCTGCGTACCAAACGGGCGACCCTGCCGGCCAAGAAGCACGGGAACATACCGCTGTGAGGACGTCTAACACCGCGATGTCTACTGACACCGCGATGCCCAAGCCCTCAGAGTTTGATCCGTCGGAGCTGATTTTCGTGACCACCCGCGTGAGTGACACCGAAGTATCGGCGGTAACCGCCGTCATCCGTGGTTTGTTGCGGGAGGAGACCGACGAGCGCCGGGCCGCGCCCGAACACCACCAGAGTGCGTGGCAGCAGAACCAACGATCCATCCGCCGGCCGCTGCACCCCGGCGTCGGCCGCTGGCGCGGCTTTACCGGCTAGGGGCGCAACCACCTGTCGGTCTGTCCTCCTAAATGCCTACTTTTGCCGGTGGGAGCAGTGGTCCAGACTAGGGAGTGCTCGGTGGGGCTCCTGGAGTTCCACCACCAATCATTCGCTGACTAGGGTAAGCGGGCGAATGTGTTGGGGGCGAGAACGGATGGCATTCGGGTTGTCGTCCTTTCTCGAATGCTCGTTAGGGGATCGGCTTCGGCTGGTCCCCTAACGCATTTGTACCCGTCAGGCCGAGACGGCGGGCGCTACCTGCCGGGGGATTTCAATCCACAGGTCGACTTCTTCTTCGCCGGAGGAGTCGGGTCCGAGAGCACTCACCGCCGGGTCCGGGCTACTCAGGCCCACCACCGTGACCGCGATGGTCCCGCTGTCGGCCGACGTACGCGCAATGATCTTGTCTGCGCTGGTGCGGCCGATGGCGGTCGCGAGGGTGTTGAGCACAACCTCCAACTCGGAACCATCCAGGTCGTCGATCCCGCCTTCGTCGAGCAGGGTCACGCTCGCGCCTCGCCGTCGGGCAGTCATGACCTGCTCGCGCACCGCCGGGTTGAGTAGGCGCCGCCCCCGAATTTCATCACGGATGGCCGCTTCGAGCAGTCGGCATTCCTGACGTTCCGCCTCGCTGAGCTCCCCGTTGCTCTCGACGATGCGTCGAAGCATGGGCATGGCGAGGCGCATGGTCTGGGTCAGTCGCACCTGGCGCTCGTAGAGGTGCGCCTCCTGGGCGGCGTGCCATCCGCTAGCCTCACGTTCGGCCCGGGCATACTGGCGGGCATCCCGGCTCGCCTTCACGAGCGCACGCGACAGCAGCACGGCGGCCACCACCCAGACCACGCTGCCGATGACGCCCATCTGTGCCAGCGCGCCGACGCCAGCCCAGAGCACGCTGTGCACCACGAGCGCGCCCACGCCGATCAGCGCCAGCTGCGTGCGCTTGCGGGTGGCCGTGATGGTCATCAGTGTGCCGACGGCAGCGACGTACCAGGTGGCGTAGCCGAGGTAGCCGGCAGACGCGTCAAGCTGGCTGCCCACGATCAGCGGAATCGCAATGCAGACGGCCACGTTGAACAGGGCCAGCGGCAGCGACATGCGCATGGGGCTGTCTGGCCAGAGGCTCGCGGCGGTCGCCACGACGTACAGCCCCATGGCGACCAAGATCGGCACCGAGGAGGCCGGTTGGTTGATCGAATACAGGCCGAGGACCACGTGATAGCCGGAAAAGAAGGCCGCCACGATGAGGGCAAGGGCACGGGAAACAACCACGACGCCGGCCATCATCGACCGCCCATATCGCGCCCGGACAGCGTGTTCTCGACCTGGGCCGCCTCGTCCGCGTCACCGGGCCCATTGCGTCGCGGCCAGGTGAGGGTGATGACCGTGCCGTGGCCGGGGCTCGTGCGCAGTACGGCTATGCCGCCGGCGGTGGCAACCCGATCGTGGATCGAGACGCGCAGGCCGAGACGGGCGCTGGCGACGCTGGCGGGCTCGAAACCGCGACCGGTATCGCTGATTTCAATGGTGCATCCGCTCTGGTCATTGCCTCCCACCGTGAGCCGGCGCGATTTTGCCGGGCCGGCGTGCTGCACGCTGTTGACCATGGCCTGCACGCTGGCCGAGTAGAGCGCCTCGGCGGCGTACTCCGGAATGGTGAGGCCCTCCACGCACAGCTCGGTCACGGTGAACAATCCGGTCGCGGCCGCAGCGGTGCGTAGGCGTGCGGCGAGCGTGCTGAGCGCGGTTGAGGCATCGTCGATGCTGCGTTCTCCGCTGGCTTGCTGCAAGCGGGTGATCGCGCTGTGCGCCATCGCCGCGGCCAGCTCAGCGCCCCTGGCATTGCGCACCCCCGCAGCGGAGAGCAGCGTCGCGAGCACGCTGTCGTGCACGATGGAGTCGACCTCGACCCGCTCCACTTCGGTGGCGTGATGGCGCACCGCCACGGAATACTTGGAGAGGGCGTTGGACTGGGCGGTGTCGACCTTGGCCGTAGCCTCGCGCAGCACGTAGATGATGATGAGCACGACGCCGCCGAGCAACATGGCATAGCAGGTGTCGAGCACGGCGAGCAGATTTTCGGCCTCGCCACCGGACGGCAGCACGCGGATAAGTCCGAAGGCGACCGGGGTAACCACGGTGTAGGCGGCGGCCCAGACGAGGGGCAGTGCGATGGCCGCGCACGAGGTGGCGACGGTGCAGAGGTACCAGAGCCACGGCTTGCTCGCGAACACCACGGTGGGATCGATCATGAGCACCGGCCAGAGGAGGAGCGCGACGAGGTAGATGCCGCTCACCGCGGCCGCGGAACTGCGAACGCCGCGCCGGATGACCGTGCTGACCACGAACACGAGAAGAGACAGGGCGAGCAGGCCCGCACCGACGATGGCCGCTTCCGTTTTGCGGCTCGGCAGCTGTTCGAGCATGACCGGCAGGGTCTGCACAGCGAAGATCACCGCGACTCCAGCAATCGATCGGGACAGCACAGTCTCGATCTGGGCGTGGCTGATCGGGTTGCGCGGCTGCCGGCCGCGGCCGAAGAGGCTGTTCTCGCCCCGGGGACCATCCGTCCCGATGAGCGCAGACGGCCCGGTGGCGGTGGCGACCAGGGCGCCTCGGCTGCTGCGGTCGCCCAGGCGGACGGCCCGTTTAGACACCGCGGTCAGCTTCCGTGGCGTCGAGCCCCGGCAGGATTCCGTCTTCGACGGCGCGACGCAGCAGATCGACCTTGGTCGGCGCGGGGCGCCCGACCTCCACATATTTCACCCGAATGCGGTCGAGGTATTCGCGGGCGGTCGAGTGCGCGATGCCGAGCTGCATGGCGACCATCTTGAGCGGCAGTCCCGAGGCGTACAGGTGCAACACGTCGCGCTCGCGGCGGCCGAGCTGCGCCTTGGCGAAGTCCCGGTCGGCGTCGATGGCGGTGGCCCACTCGAGGTTGTTGAGCACGTCACCGCGGGCGACGGACGCGACGGCAGCCATGACCGTGGTGGTCGGCGAGGACTTGGGAATCACTCCGGCGGCTCCGGCGGCGAGCGCTTCGCGCACCGAGGCGACGCGGTCGGCGATGCTGTGCACGAGCACAGCCGAGCCGGTGGACGCTGCGAGATGCACGTTGTCGGTGACGCGCGACCCGTCACCGAGCGACAGGTCGAGCACGATCACGTCGCACTGGCGGCCGGCGAGGCCGTCGACGAGAGCCTGCGCGGTTGCCGCCGCGAAGAGCACCTCGTAACCGGCGTTCTCGCAGGCGGCCTGTAACCCCAGTCGCACTGACTCGTGATCGTCGACGATTCCCACGCGAACGGGATTCTCGGGTGCGGAGGGGAGGGGATCAGTTGCTGCGTGGCTCACTCGGGGCTGTCCTTCGGCTTGTCTGATCTCAACGATAGCTATTTACACAGCAAAGCGACGGCTTCGACGTGATGAGTATTAGGAAACAGGTCAAAGGCGCGCAGTGTGCGCAGCTGGTATCCCTGTTTCTGGAACAGCGCGACGTCGCGGGCCAGGGCGACCGGGTCGCAGGCCACGTAGACGATTTGTTGCGGAGCGAGGGCGACCAGCTGGTCAACGACGACCTTGCCCGCTCCGGAGCGCGGCGGGTCGAGTACGACGGTGGCAGCGGTGAGCCGGGCACGCTCCGCAGCATCCGCTTCTCGCAGCAGGCGCTGCAGAAAGCGGTCGACGCGGTCGGCCTCGGCGGTGGCGCCGGCCCATTCCTTGAGGTTGCGGGCAGCGAAAGCCACCGCCTCGGGGTCGCTTTCTACCGAGGTGATGCGGGTCGACTGGCCGAACTTGTCGCCGACGGCCGCGGCGAGCAGGCCGACACCGCCGTAGAGGTCGAGGTTGGAGGCGCGCGGGTCGAACATGGCGGGATCGATGATGTTCTGCACCGCGTGGTACAGGGTGTCGGCGGCCATCGAGTGCACCTGCCAGAAGCCCGACCGGTCCAGTTCGAACTCGCGGTCGGCGACGATCTCGTGAATGAGACCGTGCGGCACCTTCTTGGGCTTGCCGTTGGCATCTTTGGCCGAGACGAGCACCTGCACGTCGCCCTTGCTCGGCGCGACCAGGTCGACTTTCGCCGCGTTGTGAAAGAGCGTGTCGAGCGGGGCGCGCAGTTCGAGCTCGTGCTCGGCGAGCGGCAGGTCATCGATGGGAATCACCCGATGACTGCGCGCGGCGTACGGGCCGATGGTTCCGTCGGCTGCCACGTGCAGGCTCACCCTGGTGCGCCATCCGGTGCCGTCCATCGCATCGCCGGGGCTGGCTTTCGGGCTGACCGCGACCGGCTCAACCACAACGGATGTGTCCAGACCGGCCATGCGCTGCAGCGCGTCGGCGAGAACCTGACGCTTGAGTTCGCGCTGAAAACTGAGTTCGATGTGGCCGAACTCGGCGCCGCCGGCGCGGTCTTCCGGTGCGCGATCAACGGATGCCGCGCTCCAGATGTGCGGCTGCCGTTCGCCGGCGGCGTCGATGACGGCGACCGTTTCCGCGCGCCAGAAGCTTTTGTGATTGGCCTCGGTGAGGCGGGCTCGCACCCGTTCGCCGGGCAGGGTATCACTGACGAAAATCACGCGACCTTCGTGGCGGGCGACGAAGATTCCGCCGTGCGCGACGTTGGTGATGTCCAGCTCGAGCTCGTCACCGACGCTCGCAGACGGGGTCGGGTCGGGGGCCTGGGGCTGGGAACTCGTGTTGCTCATCTCTTGATGATCCCACACCGCTTCGCGACTGCCCGTTCTGGCCTGCTTGAATGGATGCTCCCCTCCCGTTTACGAAGGAAAGCATGCGCCTCTACTTGGCCTCCACGTCTCCCGCCCGACTCGCCCTGCTGCGGGCGGCCGGCATCGAACCGGTGCTGATCGACCCCGCCGTCGACGAGGCGCGGGTCGTCGCCGAGACCGAAGCGTCGCGCGGCGATGCGTTGGAGCCGCGCGTTCTCGTGGAGTTGCTGGCGCGCGCGAAGGCGGAGGCGGCGGCATCCGCTCTACTGACGGAGCCGCTAAACGGGCTGCTGCTGGGCGGCGACTCGGTGTTCGTGCTCGATGGCGTCATTTACGGCAAACCGCACACGGCCCAGACTGCGCGGGAGCGGTGGGAGCGCCAGCGCGGGCGCACCGGCACACTGTATTCCGGCCACTGGCTGATCGAGGTCGAGGAGGGCGTACCCGGCCGGGCGATCGGCGCGGTCGCTGAGGCCGAGGTGACCTTTGCCGACGATCTCGACGACGCTGAGCTCGACGCCTATGTCGCCACCGGTGAACCCCTGTACGTGGCGGGTGCGTTCACGATCGACAGCCTGGGCGCTCCCTTTATCACGAGCATTGTCGGCGATCCGTCGACCGTCGTTGGTTTGTCGCTGCCGACGCTGCGGCGCCTGGTGCGCGGGCTGGGACACGAGTGGCCCACCCTGTGGAATCGCCCGGGAGCGCTGTAATTGTAGGCATCCGCAATATTCTGCCGGGCCTTTTGTGGGACAGAACCAAAAGGGAGAGGACGGTGGGCAATAGGCTAAGTGACTGTGTCACTCATAACGAAGGTCCTCATCGCCAACCGAGGCGAGATCGCCGTTCGGGTCATCCGTGCCGCGAAGGACAGTGGAATTCTCTCTGTTGCCGTCTACGCCGACCAGGACCGCGATTCCCTGCACGCCCGTCTCGCTGACGAGGCGTACGGACTCGACGGCACCAGCGGCGGAGAAACCTACCTCGTCATCGACAAGATTCTCTCGATTGCCCGGCGGTGCGGCGCGGATGCCGTGCACCCCGGCTATGGCTTTCTCGCCGAGAACGCGGACTTCGCCCGCGCCGTGATCGGCGCCGGACTCACCTGGATCGGGCCGTCACCCGAGGCGATCGAGCAACTCGGCGATAAGGTCTCCGCGCGGCATATCGCCGAAAAGGTCAACGCTCCGATGGCGCCCGGCACCCTCAACCCCTGCATTGACGCGGCCGAGGTGCTCGCCTTCGTCGATGTGCACGGCCTGCCCGTGGCGATCAAGGCCGCCTTCGGTGGCGGCGGACGTGGCCTCAAGGTTGCCCGTACCCGTGACGAGGTTGCCGAGATGTTCGACTCCGCCACCCGCGAGGCCATCACCGCCTTCGGCCGCGGCGAATGCTTCGTCGAGAAGTACCTCGATTCCCCCCGCCACGTTGAGACCCAGTGCCTTGCCGACATGTACGGCAACGTCGTCGTCGTGTCGACGCGCGACTGCTCGCTGCAGCGCCGGCACCAGAAGCTCGTCGAGGAGGCGCCCGCGCCGTTCCTGACCGAAGCCCAGACGACGGAAATGTACCGGGCGTCCAAGGCCATTTTGAAGGAGGTCGGCTATCTCGGGGCCGGCACTTGCGAGTTTCTCATCGGCCAAGACGGGACGGTGTCGTTCCTCGAGGTCAATACCCGCCTGCAGGTTGAGCACACCGTCTCCGAAGAGGTCACCGGCATCGACCTGGTACGCGAACAGTTCCGCCTCGCCGAGGGTGGCGAGCTGACCTATGGCGACCCGGTCGCATCCGCTCACTCCTTTGAATTTCGCATCAACGGCGAGGATGCCGGCCGCGGCTTCCTGCCAGCACCCGGCCCGGTGCACGTGTTCAAACCCTCGGGGGGCCCCGGCGTGCGCGTCGACACCGGCGTGCAGTCCGGCGATGTGATCAGCGGATCGTTCGACTCGCTCATCGCCAAGCTCATCGTCACCGGCGCGACCCGTGAAGAGGCCCTCGAGCGCTCACGTCGAGCACTCGACGAGTTCGAGGTGGCCGGCTTGCCAACCGTGCTGCCCTTTCACCGGAAGGTCGTGCGGGATCCCGCGTTCGCGCCGACCGACGGCAAGCCGTTCACCGTCTTCACCCGTTGGATCGAAACCGAGTTCGACAACGACATCGAACCGTGGACCGGCAGCATGGAAGACACCACGGGGCCGCAGAAAAGGCACAGCATCGTCGTTGAGGTGGAGGGACGCCGCATCGAGGTGACCCTGCCCACCCGGCTGCTGCCCGGCGGCGCGAGCGCCCGTTCGGTCGGTCCAGCGCCGCGGCGCCGCGGCGGCCTGACGGCCGTCGACACGGCCACCGGAGACGCCATCAAGGCGCCGATGCAGGCGACCATTGTGAAGCTGCTCGTTGCCGCGGGCGACACGGTCATCAAGGGCGACCTGCTGCTCGTTCTCGAGGCCATGAAGATGGAGCAGCCGCTCGTCGCCCACCGTGACGGCACCGTCGGTAACGTCAGTGCCGTCGTCGGCGAGACGGTCTCCTCCGGCTCGGTGCTACTGACGGTCTCCGACGCCGTCTAGGCCCACGACACCCGGTAGGTGACCTGCCGTCGGGGCGGGTTTTCCGCACTGCCTGAGCGAGCAGCGGATGACCCGTTCGCGCGGCCCACCCCGACAACTTCTTCTACAGCACGACGTGCATCGCCCGGGCCGCATCGGTAATCGATCCGGTGAGCGAGGGGTAGACCGGGAACGTGCGCGCGACCTCGTCGACGGTGAGCCGATGCTCCACCGCGAGCGCGAGCGGAAAAATGAGCTCGCTGGCTTTCGGGGCCACGATGACGCCGCCGATAACCGTGCCACTGCCGGTGCGGGCGAACAGCTTGACGAAGCCGTCCTTGATCCCCATCATCTTGGCCCGCGGGTTCGACGAGAGCGGAAGCTTGTAGATCTCACCCTGGGCGAGTCCGTCTTCGATCTGCTTCTGGGTATAGCCGACGGTCGCGATTTCGGGCTGGGTGAAGATGTTCGCGGCCACGTTACGGATCTCGATCGGATTGACGGTGTCGCCCATCGCGTGGAACACCGCGGTGCGACCCATCATCGACGCCACCGATGCCAGCGGGATCTCGGTCGTGCAGTCCCCGGCCGCATAAATGTTTGGAATCGAGGTGCGGGCAACCCGGTTGACCTGGATATGCCCGGAGTCGGTGACCTGGACACCGGCCTGTTCAAGGCCGATGTTGGCGGTGTTGGGAATGGAGCCGACGGCGATGAGGCAGTGGCTGCCCTCGACCGTGCGGCCGTCTTCGAGGACGGCGACGACGCCGGTTGTGGTGCGTTCGACCGAGGAGGCCCGCGACTTGGAGAGCACGGTCATGCCGTTGCGCTTGAAGACGTTCTCGATCACGTTGGCGGCGTCGGCGTCTTCACCGGGCAGAACCTGGTCGCGGCTGGAGATGAGGGTGACCTCCGCGCCCAGGGCGCGGTAGGCCGAGGCGAACTCGGCACCGGTGACACCGGAGCCGACCACGATGAGGTGTTCCGGAATAGCCTTGAGGTTGTAGAGCTGGGTCCAGGTGAGAATGCGTTCACCGTCGGGCATCGCAGAGGCCAGCACGCGCGGGCTCGCTCCCACCGAGACAACGAGGGTGTCGGCGTCGATGCGGTCGAAGTCGGTGGCGGTCGCGTCACCCGAGGTGGCGACGATGATGCCGGAGGTGCCGTCGAGACGTCCGTGGCCCTGCACGTAGCGCACGCCGGCCCGAATGAGCGTCGCCTTCATATCTTCGGACTGCTGGCGGGCGAGGGCAAGCAGGCGTTTGTTCACGGCGGCCAGGTTGATGGCCACTTCCGGGCGCAGCGGTTTTCCGGTGTCGCCGCGCACGAAGAACTGCACACCCAGATCGGTGGCTTCTCCGATCGAGTTCGCGGCCTCGGCCGTCGCGATGAGGGATTTGGAGGGGACGACATCCGTTATCACCGCGGAACCGCCGACACCGACGCTCTCGATGAGAGTGACATCGGCACCCTGTTGTGCTCCAGCGATGGCCGCTTCGTATCCACCGGGCCCACCGCCTAAAACTACAATGCGCTGCTTGCGTTCGAACTCATAGGCCATGTACTCCATTCTCTCAACCCACGCAGCCCCCGCCAAACCGCGCAAGCGGCCGGGCAGACCAGTCTGTCCTTCGAAAAAGACGAAATCGAGCCGAATGGCCATCAGGGCGGCCGCTCGGCGCGCCGATGAGCAGAATTCGCACAGAATCTCCGTGCCGTTGGCGGGGGTTCTAGAGTAGTGAAATGTTCACGAACGAGATCAACCCGTTAGACCTGCCCGAAACAGATCCGTTTGAGGCTGCACGGTCGGCCGCCGCGGAGATCGCCGGCATCACGGGAGTACCCCGGCACGACATTGCTCTCACACTCGGCAGCGGCTGGGCCAAGGCCGCCGACCTGATCGGCGAGACGACGCACACCGTGTCCGCCGCGGACATCACCGGGTTCAGCGCTCCCGCACTGGCCGGCCACGCGGGTACGCTGCGCTCGATTTTGTTGCCCGGCGGTAAGCGCGCGCTCGTGATCGGCGCCCGCACGCATTACTACGAGGGCCACGGCGTGCGCCGGGTCGTGCACAGTGTGCGCACGGCGGCGGCGGCCGGAGCGACGACGATGATCCTGACCAACGGGGCCGGCGGAATCCGTGAGTCCTGGAAGCCGGGCACCCCCGTGCTGATCAGCGACCACATCAACCTGACCTTTGATTCCCCGCTTGAGGGCGCGACCTTCGTCGACCTGACCGACTTGTACTCGAAGCGGCTGCGCGATCTCGCGCGCGGAATCGACCCGACCCTCGACGAGGGTGTGTACTGCCAGTTTCGCGGGCCGCACTATGAGACGCCGGCCGAGGTGCAGATGGCCAAGGCCATCGGCGGCCACATCGTGGGCATGTCGACCGCGCTCGAGGCCATCGCCGCCCGGCAGGCCGGCATGGAGGTTCTGGGCCTCTCGCTCATCACCAACCTCGCCGCCGGCATCCAGACCACACCGCTCAGTCACGGCGAGGTCATCGAGGCCGGCACGCTGGCCGAACCGGTGATCAGCGCGCTCCTCGCGCGGATCGTGGCTGCCCTGTGACCGGCAGCGACCGTCACGACGAGAGCGACGAGCGGCCCGAAAAACGCACCGGTGGTCGTCATTCCGGCCCACCAGCGGATGACGCCTTGCCGGCCACCCCGAATATCGCGCACGACGTCACCGACGCCGATGCGGCCGACGAGATCCGCACTCCCACCCGCGCCCTGCCGATCGTGCCGGACAGCGACGACGCCGGCTCCGAGCCGACGGTTGCCAGGGAGAACAGGGAGACCATCGTGCAGAACAACGACGACGACCTCGACGAAGCGACGATGGCCATTCAAACGATCACGCCCGACGGCAACGCGGATGGTGTTGTGGATGATGACGTCGTCGACCTTGCTACCGCGCCGGTCGCGCAGGAGACCCCGAAGACCTCGGACACTGCGACCGACCGTACCGCGGCGCTGCTGCAGGCCGCGCGGGCCTGGCTGAATCAGGATCCCGACCCGGAGACGCAAGCGCAGCTGCGCGCACTCATCAACGCCGTCGACGACGGCGACACCGTGGCCCTCTCCAACCTGCACTCACGGTTCGACACCCGGCTCGCCTTCGGCACAGCCGGGCTGCGCGGCGAAATCGCTGCCGGACCGAACCGGATGAACCGCGTGCTGGTCTCGCAGACTGCGGCCGGCCTGGCCACCTACCTGCGGCGTCATGCCGCGCCGGGCGTGACGCCGTCGGTGGTCATCGGCTACGACGGACGCAAGAACTCGCAGATCTTTGCGACGGACACGGCGGCGCTCATGGCCGGCGCCGGGGTGCGCGCCATCCTCCTGCCGCGTCTGCTTCCCACGCCGGTACTTGCCTTCGCGGTGCGACACCTTGACGCGAGCTGCGGCGTGATGGTGACGGCCTCGCACAACCCGCCCAACGACAACGGATACAAGGTCTATCTGGGCGGCGCGAATAACGGCGCCCAGATCGTCTCCCCCGACGATAAGGCCATCTCGGACGAGATTCTGCGTGTGGCTGCCGACGAGCACGTGCCGCACCTGCCGCGTGGCAGTTACGAAACAGCCGACGAAGACGTCGTGCAGGCCTACATCATTCAGACCGCGGGCCTCGCCCACACACCGCGTGCGCAGGTGAATGCGGTGTACACCGCCATGCACGGCGTCGGCTGGGACACCACCCGCCGGGTGCTCGAAAAGGCCGGATTCGACCTGCCGACCCTCGTCGACGCGCAGATCGCCCCGGACGCCGCCTTCCCCACCGTGGCATTTCCGAACCCGGAAGAACCCGGCGCGATGGATCTCGCCTACGAGACCGCGCGCGAGGTGAGCGCCGAGCTCATCATCGCCAATGATCCGGATGCCGACCGCCTCGCCGTCGCCATCCCCGACCTGTCCAGCGCGAGCGGATACCGCCGCCTCAGCGGCAACGAGGTCGGCGCCATCCTCGGCTGGCGCGCCGCCGCGCTGGCCGCATCGCCCGACGGCGACACCGACGGCGGCCGCGCGGAGAACACCGGCACGCTCGCCTGCTCGATCGTGTCGTCGCCGGCGCTGCACGCGGTAGCGGATGCCTACGGCCTGCGTTTCGTAGAAACCCTCACCGGGTTCAAATGGGTGTCCCGGGTGCCGGACCTCATCTACGGCTTCGAAGAGGCCCTCGGCTACCTGGTCAACCCGGACACCGTGCGCGACAAGGACGGCATCTCGGCCGCCGTCGTGCTGCTCTCGCTCGTGAGCGACCTCAAGTCGGAGGGGAAGACCCTCGCCGGCTATCTCGACCTGTTCAGTGAGAAGTTCGGACACTTCGCGTCGGGGCAGATCTCGGTGCGGGTGAGTGAACTGTCGACCATTGCGCTGGTCATGACTCGGCTGCGGGAGTCCCCGCCGACGCACGTGGGCCGCATTCGGGTTGACGAGATCGATGACTTTCGGTGGGGGTTTGGTGACCTGCCCCCGAGTGACGTCTTGCGCATCCGCCTGACCGACGGATCACGTGTGATGGTGCGCCCGAGCGGAACCGAACCCAAGCTCAAGGTGTACATCGACACCCGCTGCACGGTCGGTACCCTGGTGGAGCGTCGTTCAGCCGCGCAGGCCGCCCTCGACGAACTCGACCGTGGCATGCGCGCCCTGATCGCGTAGGGGCTGGCCGTCCCCTGCGCGGACCGGTGAGTTGGCGCGACTCTGGAGCGCGCTTCCGCACGGGCGGGCGGGCCCACGGCCCGGCGACGCGGTTAGGATCCGAGCGAGATCTCAAGTTTGGCGACGAGTTCGTCGAGGTCGAAGTAGTTGTTGATGACGATGACGTCGGCATTGGTCTTGCCGATCGCGTCGACGAGCTCCGACGACGTCAGAATGACCTGGGCGTCGGCCGCGGCGGCACGCACGCCGGCGACATCCGTGGCCTGCACGCTCGCCTGGATGTCGAGGCGTTCCAGGGCGCGCTCGGCGTTGACCTTGAGGATGGCCGAGGTACCCAGGCCGACGCCGCACATCACGACGATCTTCATCAGGCGGTCTGTCCGAACACGCTCTGCACGAACTCGGCGGTGGTCGCGCCGACCAGGGCTGGAATCACCGCGGGGTCGTTGAACACGTTGGCGAGTTCGGCGACGAACTGCAGGTGGTCGTCTGCGCCGGCCACGGCCAGGCCGACGATCACGCTGACCGGGTCGTTGTGTGGGTGCCCGAAGGCGACCGGCTCGGCGAGGGTGACCACGCAGAGGCCGTCGGCGAGGACATCCGCTCCGGGGCGGGCATGGGCCAGCGCCAGTCCGGGCGCGATGACGATGTAGGCGCCAAATTCGCGAATCACCGCGATCATGCGTTCGGTGTACGCGGAGGTCGCAGCACCGGAGCGCACGAGGGCGTCACCGGCGGCCGAAATGGCGGTCGGCCAGTCGTCGACGTGCGCGCCGATTGTGATGGCGTCAAGCGGGAGGTGCGGGAGTGGCATGATCACTTTCGGATAAGTGGGGTCGTGCTGGTGAGATCAGGCCTCGCCAAAGCCCGCTTCGATGGCCTCGACGAGTTCTTCGCGGTCTTCCAGCGGCAGGAACGCAGCGTGGGCCGCGTTGAGCTGGAAGGTCTCGAGGTCGCCGAGGTCGTAGCCGAAGGCGTCGGAGAGCAGGGCGAGTTCCTGGGTGAGGGTCGTGTCGCTCATCAGACGATTGTCGGTGTTGACTGTGACCTTGAACCCGAGCTGGTAGAGCAGGTCGAACGGGTGGTCGAAGAGTTCCTCGCCCCAGGCGGCGACCGCTCCGGTCTGCAGGTTCGAGGAGGGGCTCAGTTCGAGCGTGATCTCGCGGTCACGCACCCACTGGGCCACCGGGCCCAGGGTGACGAAGGTGTTGTCGTCGTCCTGGCGTTCGATGGTGACGTCTTCAGCCAGACGTACACCGTGGCCGAGGCGCAGCGCGCGGCCGTCGAACAGGGCGCCGCGGATACTGTCGAGGCCGTCCGCCTCGCCGGCATGCACGGTGACCGGCATGAATTCGCGCGCCAGCAGGTCGAAGGCGGCGCTGTGATTGCCGGCAGGGAAGCCGGCCTCAGCGCCGGCGATGTCGAAGCCGACGACACCGTCGAAACGGTAACGCACGGCGAGTTCGGCGATTTCGAGGCCGCGGTTCGCATGGCGCATGGCGGTGATGAGCTGGCCGATGCGGATGCTGCGGCCCGACTGCTCGACGTTCTCGATGCCCGCTTCGATGCCGTCCTGCACGGCCTCGACGACCTCGTTGAGGGTGAGGCCGCGGGCCAGATGCTGCTCGGGAGCCCAACGAATCTCGCCGTAGATGACGCCGTCGTCGGCGAGGTCCTCGACGAATTCGCGGGCGACCCGGCTGAGGCCCTCGCGGGTTTGCATAACAGCGGTGGTGACGTCAAAGGTCTTGAGGTATTCCACGAGCGAGCCGGCATTGGACTGGTCGGAAAACCATTCACCGAGCGCGTCGGCATCCGTTGTGGGCAGCCCGAACCCGATGGCATCGGCTAGTTCGATGATGGACTGCGGGCGCAGGCCGCCGTCCAGATGGTCGTGCAGCGACACCTTGGGCAGGGTGTTTATGCTCGTGCCGCCGCCAGGCATAAGGAATTCCTCGATTAAAGTCATACGAACAAGCTCCTCGATGCCGGTAGCGGGTGTGAACTACAACCGCCCGCCCAGCATATCGGAGCCGCTCTGAACGGACCGTGAGAAACCCGGCAAACGTCTGGCTGCACCGCCCGGACACGGTCGCCCCTGTGATCGACCCGCTGGCGAGGGCGCCACACCACAACCGTGAATCCGCCCCGGACCGCGGGACGCCGCGTGACTTCCCCAAGCCGACCGGGTTGGATGGAGCACCACGACAAACCGGGAGCCCCATGCCGAAGACCACCCGAGCCAGAACCAACAGACCGCTCCCCGACATCCAGATTCCCGACCTGCACGGCAAGGTCGCCGTCGTCACCGGGGCCAACAGCGGCCTCGGATTCGGTCTCACCGGGCGCCTCGCGCGGGCGGGCGCCGAGGTCATTCTCGCCGTGCGCAACGAGGAGAAGGGCGCCGAGGCCGTGGCGCGCATTCGCGAGCAGACCCCGGAGTCGACCCTCACCATCCGTCATCTCGATCTGGCCTCGCTCTCCAGCGTCACCGATTTCAGCGACGAGCTCGTGCGCGAGGCGCGCCCGATCGACATTCTGCTCAACAACGCCGGACTCATGATGCCGCCGGTTCGCGACGAAACCGAAGACGGGTTTGAGCTGCAATTCGGCACCAACCACCTCGGCCATTTCGCGCTCACCGCCCACCTCCTACCGCTGCTGCGCGCAGCCGGAACGAGCCGGGTCGTGAGCCTCTCGAGCCTGATCGCCCGCACCGGGCGCCTCGACTTCGACGATCTGCAAGGCCTGCGCTACCGGGCGCACCGCGCCTACGGACTCTCCAAACTCGCCACGCTCATGTTCGCTCGGGAACTCAACCGGCGCAGCATCGCCGGCGCTTGGGGCGTGCGCAGCGTCGCCGCACACCCGGGCGCGACCGTCACCAACCTGCAGATCACCGGCCCCACACACAAAGGCGCGTCGGCCCGGGTTTTTCTCGCCGCTAACGCGGCCTCGCACCGTATCGGCTGGATCTGGCAGCAGATCGACCAGGGCATCCTGCCGGCCCTCTACGCGGCCACGAGCCCGGCGGCGGCCGGCGGCGGCTATTACGGACCCGGCGGATTCGGCGAACTCACCGGCGCCCCCGCTCCCGCCAAGTTGCCGCCGCGATCGCTCGATGAAGCGGATGGCCGCCGCCTCTGGTCGATCTCGGAGGAACTCACGAACATGACGTACCCGACCGGGTAGATCAGCTGTCGATGACCTTCACGAGCACGCGGGCCAGCCGTTTGCGAATGATGTGGTCGTTGGCCTCGACGCGGTGCATGGTGACGTGGCGCATCCGCTCGATAATGGTCATGCTGCCCTGCGCGATGAACGCGTCGAGCGCTCCGTAGATCACGTCGACCGGCACCGTGAGGCTCGCAATGTCGCTCACCACGGTCTGCGATTCAATGCAGTGCTCCATCGACCTGATGAACGGCGTCCAGGTCTTCTCGGTCAGTTCGAAGATGCCCTTGGGCAGCAGGCGCGACAGGATCGCGGCGTTGGCGAGCGTGAATTCCTTGTTCGCGCGCAGAAAGTCGCAGGCGCGCAGGTATGCGCTGACCCGCGCCTTGACCCGCGGATCGCCGATGTCGCCCGGTGAGACGTAGACCGGCGGACCGACCAAGACCATGCGCGACACCGCGCCGCG
This sequence comes from Cryobacterium sp. Hz9, assembly GCF_004402825.1. NCBI lineage: Bacteria > Bacillati > Actinomycetota > Actinomycetes > Micrococcales > Microbacteriaceae > Cryobacterium > Cryobacterium sp. Hz9. Next base: position 8,348 of record NZ_SOFC01000018.1, on the reverse strand, counting down.
CCCGGCCAGACGCCGCCAGAATGTCGCGACGAGGCCCTGTCGCTCCATCGCCGCGTAGCGCGTGCTGATCAGGCTGCCAAGCGAGTGGCCGACGAGCACAAACGGCTCGCGCAACTTCAGAGAGCGGATGGTCGCGGCCAAGGCCCCGACGTGATCCTCCAGCCGGTATTCGCATCCGTCCGGTGCCGGCGACTGCCCGAACCCGAGAATGTCGACCGCGATCACCCGGTGGTGCGGAGTCAGCAGCGGGATGACCGCGTAAAAGGTGACCGACGACGACGCGATACCGTGCACCAGAATCACGACCGGGCCGGTGCCGGAATCCGTTGCGATATGCAACAGCGGCGGGCGCGACCGACGCGCCTTGCGCATCCGCTCCATCCACCAGGTCATACGTAATTATCGTCTGCTGCACCGGATCGGCGGGGTGAACCGTCGACCCGCACTGTGCGGTCAGCCATCGAGTCTCAATTGTGATCCGACTCCCAGACTGCCTCCAGACAGTGGCCGCATGCGCGCCGGTACGGTGAGTCATGAGACGAACTTGGGGTGTGACCGCGGTTCTGCTGACGGCTGTGCTGACGGCTGTGCTGTTGGCCGGGTGCACGGGTTCCAGCGACTCGGTGAGCACCGATTCGTCGGGGAGCAGCTCCGGCGGCGTCGTTCCGGCCGAGGGCGACCGCGTTGCCGAGGACCGCGTCACCGGCACCACCAGCGACGTGAACACCGCGAACCGCGACGTCGTCACCACCGGATCCCTCTCGATCACGGCCACCGACCCGGTCGCGGCGAGCGAGTCGGCCGTCACGATCACCGAACAAGCCGGCGGACGGGTGGACAGTCGCAGCGAGAACCCGGCCACCGGGATTCAACCGGCGAGCGCGAATCTCTCCCTGCGCATTCCCTCTGACGAACTCGACCGCACCCTCGCCGAGTTGAAGACGCTCGGCCGGCTCAACTTCGTCACGCTCACCGCGCAGGACGTCACCCAGCAAAGCCAGGACCTCGACGCCCGGATCACCGCGCTGACAACCTCGGTCGACCGACTGCTCGCGTTGATGGCCTCAGCCACGAGCACGACCGACCTGATCAGCATCGAAAGTGCGCTGTCGAGTCGGCAGGGTGAGCGTGAAAGTCTGCAGTCCCAGCGCGACCTCCTTGCCGACCAGATCGACTACTCGACCGTGCAGCTGGAGCTGGTCGCGGAGGGCACCGTCGCGCCGGGCGGCCCCGATAACTTCTGGAGTGGAATCGTCACCGGCTGGACCGCGCTCGTGACCGCGCTCGGCGGCGTGCTGGTTGCCCTCGGCGTGGCGCTGCCCTGGCTAGTCGTGCTGGCGATTTTGGGAGCAATTGTGTCTCTGATCGTTCGGGTGTTCGCGCGCCGGCGCAAGGCTGCATAGGCTTGTCCACGTGACCGAGTTTTCCCCTGCCCCAGCCCTGCCCGAAACGCTTCCGGCGGCGTCCGTTCTTGTACCCAGAGGCGACGAAAAGGCGGCGGTGAGAACACCGGCACAGACCGACCATCTCCTGCCGGCGGAGCTGCTGGCGGGCATCCGCTCGCGGGCCGCCGGGTACGACCAGGCCAACACTTTCTTCACCGACGACCTCGACGAGCTCGTCGCGGCCGGTTACCTGCGCTCCCTCGTGCCCGCAGAATTCGGCGGGCTCGGCCGCACCCTGCAGCAGACCGCGCGCGCGCAGACGCGGCTCGCCGCGCACGCCCCGGCCACCGCCCTCGCCGTGAACATGCACCTCATCTGGACCGGCGTCGCCGCGAGCCTGCACGCTCAGGGCGACCACTCGCTCGATTTTCTGCTCGAGGAAGCCGGCCGCGGCGAAATCTTCGGCTTCGGCGTGAGCGAACCCGGCAACGACCTCGTTCTGTTCGGTTCAACCACGGATGCCCGACCCCAGCCCGGCGGCGGCTACCGGTTCACCGGCACCAAGGTTTTCACCTCCCTCTCCCCCGTCTGGACCAGGCTCGGCACCCTCGGTCTGGACTGCTCGGACCCGACCGCACCCTTGATCGTCTGGGCTTTTCTCGACCGAGCGGATGCCGGCATCCGCTCGAAAGATGACTGGGACACCCTCGGCATGCGTGCCAGCCAGAGCCAGAGCACCCTGCTCGACGGTGCGCTGGCGGGCCCCGATCGGGTCGTGCGGCGGCTGCCGGTTGGCCCGAACGGCGACCCGCTGGTGGCCGGCATCTTCGCCAACTTTGAAATTCTGCTCAGTGCCGTCTATACCGGAATCGGCCAGCGCGCGCTCGAACTCGCGGCCCTGGCGGCGCATCAGCGCACGTCACGCAAGAACGACGGGCGCACGCACGCACAGGATCCGGTGGCACGCTGGCGCGTGGGCGACCTCGTCATCGCGATGGACGGCATCTACCCGCAGATCGACGCCCTCGCGCGCGCGGTCGACGAGCAGACCTGGGAAGTCGGGCCCGCCTGGTTCGCCCAGCTGTCCGGGCTCAAGTATCGGGCCATCCAGAACGCCAAGTTTGTCGTCGACACCGCCGTGCAGGTCGTCGGCGGCTCCGCCTACACCGCAAGCTCCGAACTGGCGCGGCTCTACCGCGACGTGCTCGCGGGCTTCTTCCACCCCTCCGACGCGGACTCCGCGCACGCAACCGCCGCAGCATCCGTTTTGGGACCCCTCGATGTGCGCACCTCATGAGTTTTAGCAAAACCACCGCCATCTCCCTCGACCACGCCGGCTACACCCGGGCGGTGCTCGACCTCACCATGCGCCTCGCCGAGGTGATCTTCACCGCCGGCGCCGGCGCCGAAGATGCGACCGCCGCCATGATCGCGCTGACCCGCGCGTATGGGCTCAAGGGCACCGACGCGAATATCACGCACACGACCATCACGCTGACGCAGGAAGATGCGTTTACACACGAGTCGATCATCCGCAGCCGCAACGTGAAGTACCGCACTCTCGACTATTCCAAGCTCACCGCGACGTCGGAGCTCATCGCCGACATCATCGAGAAGCCGATCGAGGTCGCCGAAGCCCGAAAAATTCTGGCGACGATCGTGAGCTCGAAGCCGCAGGTGCCCAAGCAGTGGCGCCGCATCGGCTGGAGCCTGGTCGGAACGGGCGCCGCCGTGCTCATCGGCGCCGGACCCACCGTGATCATCGCCGCGTTCATCGCCACCTGGATCATCGACTGGATCACCTCGGTGCTGGACCACCGCCAGGTTCCGCTGTTCTATCAGACCGTCGTCGGGGGCGCGATCGGCCCGATCGTCGCCGCGATCGTCGGGCTGATCGACCCCACGGCGAATCCCTCGCTCGTGGTCGTCGCGACCATCATCATGCTCCTGGCCGGCGTGACCACGTTCGGCGCCGTGCATGACACACTCTCGGGGTTTTACCTCACCGGCACCGCCCGAATGGTGGAGGCCCTGCTCATCACTGCCGGTCTGGTCACCGGGGTGTCCGGCTCCGCGCTCTTTTTGGCCCGGTTCGGGCTGCTGCTTGAAATCGATTCGAACCCGATTGTGACGCTGGGCGTTCTGCCGGTGCTGCTCGTGGCAGCGATTGTGATCGTGATCGGCTTTGCGCTCGCCGTGCAGGTGCCGTGGCGCGCGGTCTGGGTGGTCTGCGTGCTCGGTGCCCTCGCCGAATTTCTGTTCGTCGCGGCCTTGGCCGGCGGATTCGGACTGGTGTGGGCCTCGGCGGCGAGCGCCCTCGGCGTCGGGCTGCTGGCCGCAGTCACCGCCCGCATCGTGCGCACCCCGCCGCTGGTCATCATGGTCACGGCTCTCGTGCCGCTGGTGCCGGGACTCACCCTGTTCCGTGGGCTGCTCATGCTCTCGGAGGGCGACATCAACGGGTTGCTCTCCCTGCTCACAGCGGCGGGTATCGCGATGGCCCTGGCGGCCGGTGCCCTGCTGTCACAGTACGTCGTTCAGATCGTGTGGGGACCGGCCCGCCGGCTGCAGCGACGCTTCGTCGGCCCGCTCATGGCTCTGCCGGTGCGGCTCGGCCGGGATTCCACCAAGCGCATCTAACAGCCCTGGCCAGGGCCCTCGGTACGGACCCCGATACGGACCTCGGTACGGTGGCGAACGGACGCCGCCGCGACGTACCGAGGTCAATGCGACCGGTCAGTTGGGAACGTCGGCCTCGCCGTCGACTTCGGCCACGTCTTCTTCGACGAAGCGGTACGGGATGGGCTCTTCGGTCTCGCGACCGCGCTTGTAGGTGCGGCTGATGGTCTCGGTGTCTTCGACCGCCTCGAGCACGATCACGTCCTGGTAGGCACCGTCGGTATATTCCAGCTCTACCTCTGTTCCGGCGGCAATCGGGTTCGGACCAAAGAGTACTGCCCGGTAGGTGGCGCTGTGGCTCATGACGGTGACCTTTCGACGAGGTAGGGGTTCAGTGCAGCGACAGCATACGACACACCGGCTGTCATGCACAGGGCGACTCGTGCCGTGTTCTGCAGTTCAGCTCCCCGGTCGGGGACGGAGATGCCGTTTGCACTAAACCCGCGTATTCTCAAGGTGACGGGGCCCTACGGCTCGGCGCAAAGGAGTACATAATGGCTGACAAATCACCGAAAAAGGATGCAACCAAGAAGGTTGCCGACAAGTCCCTCAAGGAAAAGAGGGCCGACAAGAAGGCCAAGTCTGAAGAGACCGCTTCTCGGGCCCGCAAGAGCTAGGTTCTGCATCTTCTCGGTACTGATTCAGTACCATGCACTGGAGCAGCAAGCACGTGAGGTGCCGCCACGATCGTGGCGGCACCTTTTTTCTCGCCACAGAACATCCGTTTGAAAGGACCAGCCATGACCCTGCCCACCGACGACACCCGCGTGCTCTACCCGAGCGGCGCCGTCGACACCCAGGCGATCGTGGTGCACTCCGAGCCGCTGCGCGACGGACGCTTCGCCGTGCTGCTCGACGTGACCTGCGTGCATCCGGTCGATGCGGGCTGGCCCGACCAGGGCCCCGATCTGGCCCTGCTGCACCACGGCGCCGCGTTCTGGCCGGTCGAGGATTGCATCGTGGGAGCCACCGATGGGTCGGCGCTGTACATCGGCGACGACATTCCGGTGGCCAAGGGAACGCCCGGCTGGGCCTTCGTCGTGGTGCACGTGGTCGATGCGGCAGGACTCTCCGCCGGCGACACGGTCACCGTCGAGGTCGACGAAAGCCTGCGCGATGCCACGAGCGCCGGGCACACCAGCTGCCACCTGGCCGCGCTCGCCCTCAACGGCGCCCTTGCCGACCGCTGGAAGAAAGAGATACGGCCCGACGCCCTCGGCCACCCCGACTTCGACGCTCTCGCCATCCACGAGTCGCTGATCGGCCAGAACGCCTCCGTCGACACCTACCGTCTCGGCAAGTCGCTGCGTAAGAAGGGCTTCTCCGTCGAGGGCTTCGCCCAGGCGATCGAGTCAATCACCGCGACCGTCAACGCAACCCTCTTCGAATGGACAACAGGGGATGCCGCGGTGCGGATCGAGCGCGACGGCGACCGGCTCACCGATCGCCGTTACTGGGTCTGCGAACTGCCGGGAGCGAGCGTAGGTATCCCGTGCGGCGGCACCCACGTTGAATCGCTCGGCACGCTCGGCGTCGTGACCGTAGCCCTCGCCCTGCATGACCTGGACGGAACCGACGTGCTCACCATGAACACGTCCGCCACGCGTTAGCCCCGCACCCGCCTGCGCTCACTCTCCGACCCGCCTTCGCCGAGTTGAGGCCTGACGTTACCTCGGCAGATAGCGCGAACCCATTTGTGCATTGAGAGCAATCTGGGAGGTAACCCTTACCCCACGACCCGCACTATGCACGATTTTATTGCAAGAGATTGCGCAATTCCACGCATTGGCGCAGAATTCAGGGGTACCAGGTCAGAGAGGACCAGCCATGAGCATTGTCGTTGACAGCACGCAAACCGGCAGCACCGATATGGACGCACCGAGCCCCGAATTCTTCACCGGGCCCACGGCCGACTTCCTCTCCTACCAGGACCTCCTCACTCCCGAGGAGCAGCAGTTACTCACCAACGCTCGCACGGTGTTCGAGCGCGACGTGCGCCCCATCATCGCCGAACACTGGAACAACGCCACGTTTCCGTTCGAGGTCATCCCCGCTCTCGCCGCCCTCAACCTCGTTGACCTGTGCGCGCGCGGCAATAACTACCTGCTGCACGGGTTTATGACCCTCGAACTTTCCCGAGTGGATGCCTCCATCTCCACCTTCGTCGGCGTGCACAGCGGCTTGTTCGCGGCGGCCATTGCGCAGCTCGGCACCGACGATCAGCGTGAACGCTACCTGGCCGATGCCCTCTCCCTGCGCAAAATCGGCGCTTTCGCGCTCACCGAGCCAAACCACGGCTCCGATGTCTCGCGCAACATGGAGACGACGGCCACCCGCACCGGCTCCTCGTGGACCCTGAACGGCGTCAAACGGTGGATCGGCAGCGGAACCTTCGCCGCCAACGTACTCATCTGGGCGCGCGACACCGCCGACGACCAGATTAAGGGCTTCATCGTCAGTGCGGCCCTGGCTGGGTTCACCGCCGAGGCGATCGAGAACAAGATCGCCCTGCGCATCGTGCAGAACGCCACGATCACCCTCGACAACGTCGTGGTCGCCGAGCGCGATCGCCTGCCCGGCGCCACGAGCTTTCGCGACACGAACCGTCTGCTCACGAATTCGAGGGTCTGGGTCGGTTGGCAGAGCGTTGGGCTGCAGTTCGCCGCTTACGACTACGCGTTGCGCTACGCGCTCGAACGCCGGCAGTTCGGCAAGCCGATCGCGTCGTTTCAACTGGTGCAGGAGAAGCTCGTGCGCATCCTGGAGAACGCGACCACCTCGCTGGGCCTGATGGTGCGCATCGCCCAGTTGCAGCAGGCCGGCACGCTGCGGCCTGAGCACGCCGCGATGGCGAAAGCCTCCTGCAGCGCCCGCATGCGGGAGTCCGTGGCGCTCGGCCGCTCGGTGCTCGGCGGCAACGGCATCTCCACAGACTACGGAATGGCCCGCGTCTTCGCCGACGCCGAAGCGCTCTATACCTATGAGGGCAGCTACGAGGTCAACACCCTCGTGGTCGGCCGGGCCATCACCGGCATCTCCGCGTTTCAATAGCGTTCGTCCTCGGCCATCCGCTCGCCGAGCCGTGCGTCTGGGTACCCGTTCTTCGCCGAGCCGTGAGATTCAGGTTATTCTTCGCGATTTTCGGGCCGAGAGTCTCGGGTCGGTAGTGCAAACTCTCGGGATGGGGAGAAGCTGGCACCGCCCTCGCGACGGATGCTGTTATGCGCGCTCGAAGACCGCTGCGAGACCCTGCCCGCCGCCGATACACATGGTTTCGAGCAGGTACCGGCCGTTGGTGCGCTGCAGGTGGCGGCTGGCGGTGGCGAGGATGCGAGCGCCCGTCGCGCCAACCGGGTGACCGAGCGAGATCCCGGAGCCGTTGACGTTGGTGCGGGCCCAGTCTTCCGGGGTGAAGTTCCACTCCCGGGAGACGGCGAGCACCTGCGCGGCGAAGGCCTCGTTGAGTTCGATCAGGTCCATGTCGGCGAGGGTGAGCCCGGCGCGTTCGAGCGCGAGTTTCGTGGCGGGCACCGGGCCGAGGCCCATGCGCGAGGGTCCGACGCCGGCGCGGGCCCATGCCGCGAGGCGCACCAGCGGCACCAGGCCGAGCGCGGCGGCCCGCTCCGGGGTAGTCACGATGCACGCGGCGGCCGCGTCGTTTTGCCCACTGGCGTTTCCGGCGGTGACGGTGGCTGCGGCATCCGATCTTCCCATGATCGGCTTCAGGCCGGCGAGGGCCTCGAGCGTCGTTTCGCGGGGGGTCTCGTCGGCGGAGACGACCACGGGGCCCTTGCGTCCCGGCACGGTGACCGGCACGATCTCGTCGAGGAAGCGGCCGTCGGCGACGGCGACGAGGGCGCGGCGCTGTGATCGGGCGGCGAGCTCGTCTTGCTCGACCCGGTCGAGGGAATAGTCGCGGCGCAGGTTCTCGGCGGTTTCGAGCATGCCGCCTGGCACCGGATAGTTGCGGCCGCCGGCCGTTTCGCGGCCTCGGCCGAGGGCGTCGCGCAGCAGCACGCCGGCGGTTCCGGCCAAGCCCCAACGGGAATCGACGGTGTACAGCGGAGCCTGGCTCATCACATCGACGCCGCCAGCGATCAGCAGGTCGCTCACGCCGGTCTGTACCTGCATGGCGGCGTCGAGAACAGCCTGCAGACCACTGCCGCAGCGCCGGTCGACCTGCAGACCGCCGACCGTGACGGGCAGGCCAGCATTCAACGCAGCGACGCGGGCTACCGGCGCGGCCTCGGCTGAGGGGTACGCCTGACCGAAAATGACGTCGTC
>NZ_SOFC01000024.1:0-76142 GCF_004402825.1 Cryobacterium sp. Hz9 | reverse complement strand
CATCAGCCCGACCGGACCCGCACCGTAAATCACGACCGTGTCACCGGGGATCACGCCGGCCATTTCGGTAGCGTGGTAGCCCGTCGGGAAGATGTCCGAAAGCATCACGTAATCGTTCTGCTTTTCTTTGGCGTCTTCACCCAGGCGCAAGCAGTTGTTGTCACCGTAGGGCACACGCAACATTTGGGCCTGCCCGCCGGGATACGGACCCATGCCGGCGAAGCCGTAGGCGGCGCCAGCACCGACCGGGTCGGGTTGAGTAGTCATGCAGTAGTTGGTAAAACCGCGTTCGCAATTCTTGCAAAAGCCGCAGGAAATATTGAACGGCAACACGACGCGTTCGCCCACTTTGACCTTGTCAACGCCGTTACCGACCTCGATGACCTCGCCCATGTTCTCGTGACCGAACGTGCGTCCAACCGCGAAATCGGTACGTCCCTCATACATGTGCAAATCTGAACCGCAAATATTCGTGGCCGTGACGCGCACCAGAACATCGGTGGGACGTTCGATCGTGGCATCCGGAACTTCTTCAACGTTGACCTCATTGGGGCCCTTGTAAACGACTGCTTTCATTTCTTTCACTCCCTGATTTTCATGACCGTGAAGACGGACAGTCCGTCGTCACTTTCGGAGGTGTACGAAAATTCATGCACGGGCAACCTTGAGCTGCCCGCGGATTGCGCATAATTTATGTCTAACACCGTTCCATGTACGTCGCCTCACCGCCGCAACTATCGGGACGCCCACGCCGGACGTCACCGAATGCTGAGCTGCAGCTGGCTACGAAGCGCCAGAATTGCGTTCTCCCAATTTGGACAATCCTGCGCATCAAGGACCACCGCACCCGCACCGAACTACCCGACGGAAGACCGCCGGATCATCTCTAAACTGTTTCTTAACGACGTCAACGAAGCCCTCGGCGAATGGGTCGGCTAAGCCCGCCGCTGCCGTATCCCTGCCTTTGCGAAACTCCAGAAAAGCATCGACAAGCATCGCACGGCGATCCTGGTGTCCACCGGGCACGTTCTCTCCAACGGCCGTGTCGAATGCACAAACACCAAGTTTCGTCTCCTGACCACATCGGCTTTAGCTTCAGGTCACCCGACGCCCATCGGAACCCACGCCACTCTCTTGAATGGCCGTGTTCCCCCTAAGGACCCAGCGTTTGGACGAACTCCTGATCATCGGCCCGGGCTCCCTAATCAGAGGAACGCGGCGGCTTGGTGTGGGCAGAGAACAAGTACCCCTGACCGTTCTCTTCGTCCTCATCATCGGCGGCCCGGAAGCCACGGCCTCCCACTTGGAAAACCTTGCATATCTCGGTGGAGTACCTCGGCCACTCGACCTCATCGTCGACGTTGAGCGTACCGCTCGACATTTCCCCACAGAAACTTTTCGTGACCGTCGTATATCCGGCAGCTGCAGTCCCTCTTGCACGTTGGAGATCTGACTTACGAGCCCGGTGATAATCAGTGACCGATCACGATTGGTTCCAGGTTTTCAGGCTGCAGGCTTCGCTCGTAACCAGTCTGTGGGAAATGCGGGATAGGACACATAGGTGATGGCATGTCCGTCAATTTTTGGTCGGAGTCATCTTGTTGAATGGCTTGCCTCTACGTTCCCGCGAGTTTTCATCATCGGGTTGACCTTGCATGAGCGTTCGGTACTGTGATCGGGGTTGCAAAGACTTGTTCATCCGTTGAATTCGTACCAGGAGGTCATCATGCCCAACGCCATCGAGACTGTCGACGTCAACGTTCCCGTTACCGTCGCGTATAACCAGTGGACAAAATTTGAGGAGTTTCCAAAGTTCCTCAGTTTTGTTGAATCCGTCACGCAGGTGACCGACACTCTCACCGAGTGGAAGGTCAAAGTCGGCGGCGTGGAGCGCGAGTTCGAGGCTCGGATAACTGAGCAGCACCCCGATGAGCGTGTTGCTTGGAACAGTACCGGGGGCCAAGTCGACCACGCGGGAGTTGTTACATTCCATACGTTGGCCGAGAACGAGACACGGGTGACAGTTCAGCTTGATTGGGAGGCCATAGGGCTGCTTGAGAAGGCTGGAGCCGCTCTCAGTGTGGACGACCACGCCATCAAGAAAGACCTCGCAAACTTCAAGCAGTTCATCGAGGCGAAGGGCACCGACGATGGTGGATGGCGCGGAGACGTGCAGGCCTGACGCTGCCGGCGGATGCGCTTACGGCTCGTGATAGTCGGGACGTCGCCCACCGAAATTCGACCACTATGGTGACGCAGCGCTCGAAGCGCACGGCAGAGTATCAGGGGCACTCAAAATCGCGCAGTTGCCCAGGAATTCGTCTATCGATCCTGTCGCCTAAATGTGCCGAGCGGCATAACAGCCCGGTTCTTCGCAACCTCGAACTCTCCGTCACGATGCCTCTGCGCATTTTTTTAGGCGTGATCATCGCGATGTCGGTCGTTCCAATAGTGAACCTGTTTGACGTCCCAAAGCCAATTTAGGGAGCGAGCGCCCTACTGACCAGGTCACGTCCCGCTGGGTGGTGTAATTCCTCGTCACCGTGCGCGTCAGTTGGTTTAGTTTAGGCGGCAGCGAGTTCGGGGAGAATCACCGCCTCGTCGATGACCTCGACGGGGTTGTTCATGGTGGTCAGCTCGAGCATCGAGGCTTCGGAGAAGTAGCGACGTTCGCTGGCTTCCCATTCGTCGTGTTGCTCGATCAAGACAGACCCTGCCAAGCGCAGCAGGGCGGCAGCGTTGGGGAACACACCGACGACGTCGGTGCGGCGTTTGATCTCTTTGTTGACCCGTTCCAACGGGTTGGTCGACCAAATCTGTCGCCAGTGCCGCCGCGGAAAAGCGGCGAACGCGAGCAGGTCAGGTTGGGCATCGGTGAGCATCGCGGCGACCTTCGGGTGGGACCTTGCAAGCATGGTGGTGACCTCACGGAATTGCTTCTCGATGTGCTCGCGGTCGGGCTGGGCGAAGATGGTGCGGATGATCGACGCGATCATCTCCTGGGACCCTTTCGGGACCACGGCGAGGACGTTGCGCATGAAGTGCACCCGGCATCTCTGCCAGCCGGCGCCTTGAAAGACCGTCCCGATGGCTTTCTTCAGCCCGGTGTGGGCGTCAGACATGACCAGCTGCACCCCGTCCAGACCGCGGGTTTTCAACGACCGCAGGAAGCTCGTCCAGAAGCCTTCGTTTTCACTGTCGCCAACGTCAAACCCCAGAACTTCCCGGCGCCCGTCGGCAGCCACGCCGATCGCGACGACGACTGCTTGGGACACGATACGGTGCCCAACACGGGCTTTGCAGTAGGTCGCGTCGAGGAACACGTAGGGGAAGTCCTGCGCGGCCAGGTCCGGTCGCGGAACTCGGCCACTTCCGCGTCGAGGCCGGCGCAGATGCGGGACACTTCGGATTTGGAGATCCCCGTATCAGCGCCGAGCGCCTTGACCAAGTCGTCGACCTTGCGGGTTGAGACACCCTGGACATAGGCCTCCATCACAACGGCGAACAGGGCCTGGTCGACGCGGCGGCGGCGCTCGAGCAGGGCGGGGAAGAACGACCCGGCGCGCAGCTTTGGGATCTTCAGATCGAGGTCCCCAGCCGTGGTGCTCAAAGTCCGTGGCCGGGTGCCGTTGCGATACGTGGTGCGGTCGCCGGAGCGTTCGAACGGGGCGGCGCCGATGAATGCGGTCGCTTCTGCATCGATTAGTTCTTGATACAACGTTTCGGTCGCGACACGGACGCGGTCGGTGACATTGGTGAGTTTGAGTTCTCCCAGCAGGGTGAGCAGGGCAGACTGGTCTAGAGCCATCGTGTGGTGTCCTTCGTGAGTTGCTTTAGTCGGTACTCACTGACCATCGCACGATGGCTCCTCGCGTTGACGAAGCAACGCTCAAAGCAGGGAAACAACACCACTCAATGGGACATGACCTCCGGCTGCCGCTCCTCGTCGGCATTTCGTTAGCAAATTCACGCGCTCAGACGTGGTAGCCGTCTTGAGGCAAGCGCGACCCTTCCGAACAGGCACCGGCGATGTACCGCTTTTAATGACGTGAATTTCCCCTGCGATTTCCGTGAAATTCCGCGGATTTACGCGGATCTGGCGTGGCCGTATAGCGTGCGACGTTTGTACCGCCGGATCTCTAACCTTTGCGACCCTGCTCACTCCCACAGTAAGTATGTGTAGGGATGTGCACATTGCTTCCAAGATCCTTGGAATAATGCGCGCCCGGGGGGTTTCCTAAACTTGAGTTGTCGTCGGGAGAATGTGTAGGACGCTTGGAGCGGAATAGGCCTCCTGCTCTTGTCTCGTCTGGGTCGTAGCGGTTTTTAGAATATACACATTCCAACAAAGGTAAATGTGTATGAGAGTGTATTTTTGAAACTGTGGCAACACAGTGGATTCCCAGCCTGCTCGGGCGTGTTGAGGCCGATTGTCTCGGTGCGCTCACATATCTGGCAGCGCACCTCATAGACAGACCTCACGCGAGAACGTGAGCAGCGACTGCTCCAAAGCCGGCACAACCGCCGATCAAGTTTTTTGTGACGCAGCCGTACGCCATTCGGCAATTGCAGTGTCGCCAGCTTTCACACTCACCCTTGCTCACACCCGCTAACAGATGTTCCGTTACCGCTGCGTTACCGCTGGGCCATCGGAGAAAAACAGAACCCCCTACTCCCCAGTGAAACACTGGGGAGTAGGGGGTTTTTCGTGGCGGTACCGGTGGGATTTGAACCCACGGTGGAGTCTCCCCCACACGACTTTTCGAGAGTCGCACCTTCGGCCGCTCGGACACGGTACCGCCGTCGATCCTAGTAGAGACTCGAGGTCGACGCGAATCGGCCAACACGCAGCAGACACACGGATGCTGCGGAGTAGCCTCAGCGGATGACCTCACCGACCCCGCGCATCCGCTCTCTTATCGCTGCCGGCGCCGCCGTCGTCACTACCGGCGCCGTTCTCTACACGACCTGGTTCCGCCGCGACCTCGAACAGCAGAAGGTCATTCTCAACGACACCCTGCCCGTGCACTCCGCGTGGTGGCGCACCCACGCCAAGCAACCGGGCGAGCTGCTCTACGTCGCGATCGGCGACAGTGCCGCCCAGGGCATCGGGGCCTCGAGCCCGAACAAGAGCTACGTCGGGGTCCTCGCCGACCACGTGCGACTGGCCACCAGCCAAACGGTGCGTGTCGTGAATCTCAGCGTGTCCGGCGCAACCGTGGCTTTGGCGGTGCGGGACCAGCTTCCGCGTTTCGACAGGCTGAAGCCTGACCTCGTCACGGTCGCGATCGGCGCAAATGACATCGCCCAGTGGAACCCGGAAGAGTTCGAAGCTGGCATTCGCACAGTGTTCGCCGCCCTCCCGCCGCACTCCCTCGTCGCCGACCTTCCGTGCTTTCACCTGCCGCACAACGAGGTCAAGGTTGCGGTGGCCAACGAGATCATTCGCCGAGTCGCCACCGAGCATGAATTGACCGTCGTCCCACTGCACGGGACGACCAAACGGGCCGGCTTTCGCAGCATCTTGACCCACGTCGCCAAGGATCTGTTTCACCCCAACGACCGCGGCTACCGCTCCTGGGCCGAGGCGTTTCTCCCCTCGATCAGCGCCGATGTCGCGCACCGTTTCTCCGCCGTCGGTCAGGCATCAAAGGACGCTGACTAGGGGCAGCGTCGCGCGCGCGGCCGCCTGTCGGCGGCCACGGGTAGGCTCGGAATATGGCAAAATCCGTCTCCTCCTTCCGCTGCTCCGAGTGCGGCTGGACCACCCTCAAATGGGCAGGTCGCTGCGGCGAATGCCAGCAGTGGGGCACCGTCGTCGATGCTGGCCAGACCGCCGGCATCAGCCGCAAACTCAAGGCCATCACGCTGGTCGGCGATGGCATCGCCCGCCCCATCACCCACGTTGAAACGGATGCCGCCGCTCACTGGCCGACCGGTATCAACGAGTTCGACCGGGTACTCGGTGGCGGCATCGTGCCCGGCTCGGTGGTTCTGCTGAGCGGGGAACCCGGCGTCGGTAAGTCCACACTGCTGCTCGAGGTCGCGTCCAAGGCTGCGGCGGCGAAGAGCCGCGTGCTCTACGTCAGCGCCGAAGAATCGGTGAGCCAGGTGCGGCTGCGCGCCGAGCGCACCAACGCGCTCGAACCCGAGCTGTATATCGCCGCCGAAACCGACCTCGGGGTGATCCTCGGGCAGATCGACGCCGTCAAGCCCGACCTCATCATCATCGACTCCGTGCAGACCGTGTCGAGTGCACTCTCCGACGGCTCGCCGGGCATGCCCAGCCAGGTGCGGGAGGTGGCATCCACTCTGATTCGGGTGGCAAAAGATCGCAACCTGCCAGTGCTGCTCGTCGGCCACGTCACCAAAGATGGCTCGATCGCCGGGCCACGAGTGCTTGAGCACCTGGTCGACGTGGTCTGCCAGTTCGAGGGCGACCGTCAGACTTCGCTGCGGTTCATCCGGGCGCTCAAGAACCGGTTCGGGCCCACCGACGAGGTCGGCTGCTTCGAGATGACCGGTGACGGCATCGCCGAGGTGCCCGACCCCAGCGGGCTGTTCCTCAGTCGGGCCACCGATCCGGTCGACGGCACCTGCGTGACCGTCGCGCTCGAAGGTCGACGGGCCATGCCGGTCGAGGTGCAGGCGCTCGTCACCGCAACCCAGGCGCCCAATCCGCGCCGCGTCACGAGCGGCGTCGACTCCGCCCGGGTGGCCATGCTGCTCGCGGTGCTGCAGGAGCGCGCGGGCATGAACCTCTCCACCAAGGACGTCTACGTGTCGACGGTCGGTGGAATCCGTCTCAGTGAGCCGGCCGCCGATCTTGCGATCGCGCTGGCCATCGCGTCGGCGTTCACCGGACTCGCCGTGGCACACAATGTGGTCGCGTTCGGCGAGATCAGCCTGGCCGGCGAGGTGCGCGGAGCACTCATGTCAAAGCAGCGGGTGAACGAAGCGGTACGCCTCGGCTTCACCACCCAGATCGACGCCGCCTGCGGGTCGATCCACGCGGCGGTTGCTTTGGCGCTCGGCACCACCCGCAATCCGCGCGACGCCGAACTCGATCGGGCGTGGGGGTAGGCTCCGCCACCGCGGCGGCGGCTGACGCCTCGACCCGGCCGTCAAAGTGCGCTCGTGCTTCGCGAGGCGGTTACTCGGCGTCGCCCTCGCCGAGCTGCGGGTTCAAGGCCTGGAGAAGATCGTCCGGAGCTGCCTGCATAACATTGGGCCCGGCGATGTCGAAGAAAACCATCTCCAGGGTCGAGGCGTGCACGGTGAGAAACTCGCGCAGCCACTGCCCATCACAGACCATGACCTGCGGGTTCGGATCGTCGGGCACCACCCGCGCGTAATTGTCCGCTGCGGAAAAGAGCAGCAGCATCCGCTTGTCGGAACCCTCGCGGCCAAACACGCGCACCTGCGCCGCCTCACCGTTGACGACGAGTTGCGGCACGATCATGTAGTCGTTGCGCAGCGCGAAGGCGACGGCGACGACGTCTTGTGCCGCCAATGCGGCGCTAAGCGCCTCGGAACGG
This sequence comes from Cryobacterium sp. Hz9, assembly GCF_004402825.1. Lineage (NCBI taxonomy): Bacteria > Bacillati > Actinomycetota > Actinomycetes > Micrococcales > Microbacteriaceae > Cryobacterium > Cryobacterium sp. Hz9. The sequence continues at coordinate 68,604 of NZ_SOFC01000024.1, read as the reverse complement.
GTATTGGCAGTCGTATCAGTCATCCATTCATTCAATCAGCCGCGGCCGTGCGCGCCCAGCTGGCGGCGCACGCCACGAGCGAACGGATGCCGCAGCCCCGGGGGGGGGCAAACTCTAGTTGAGAATCATCAACGCCGGCTCGGCCGCTTCGATGCCGTCCACGGCCACGTGCAGGTAATACGACGCTCCGCTGGCCGGAACCGCGGTGCGGGTTGCGACGTCACAGGTATCAACGGCCGACCGGGTGCGATCCCAGGTGATCGGTGTCGTGAGCGGCATGACCTCGCCCGGCTTGAGGGTCACCTGCGCGTCGACCGGGTTGGTCTGGCAGTCGGTCGAGGCCCAGTAGACGTCTTCACCGCTCATCACGGTGAATACCTGCCTGGCGTTGCCGGCATTGATCACACAGCTGGTGGCTCCGGTGTTGGTCAGGCTCAGCGACAGCTTCGGCAGCGCGTTGGCGGCGTACTTGGTCGCGTCCGTGATCGCCTCGATCTGCACCATAGACGGATCGCAGGCCGCGCCGTCGACGGCGGTGGCTACCTCGGGAATGGTGGCGGCGGCATCCGCCGATGCGGCCGGCGCGTCAGCTGCGGGAGTTTTCGGGGCGGTTGCGTCGCCCTTGCTCGCTCCCGGTTGCACGATGATGAGCAGGAGAATGACGAGCACGGCGAGCAGGCCGAGCCCCACTACGAAACGCCGGCGCCGGTAAACCTTGCTGGACTGGCGGCCGACCGGATGCTTGATCGTCGACATGCCCCAAGGGTATTGATGTTCGATGCCAGAAGCCGGTAATGGCGTGCGTGTCGGCAGCAATTGCTCTCGGAAAAGGCGGGGCCCACCAGCAACCGGAAGGATTCCGATTGCCGGTGGGGCCGTGCAACCTCGCCGGTTAGCGGGGTTCGTTCTTCTGCGGCTTTTCGGCCTTGTCGGCCTTGACGGGTTTGTCGACCTTGTCGACCTTGACGTCGGTCCAGCCGATCACGTCACCGTCGGCGTTCTGCACGGAGATGCTGTGCTTGCCGTGCTTGAGGTCGTCGGGGAGCGTGATGCTCACAGTGCCGTCGGCGCGCACGAGCAGCCAGCCCCCGAGGTTCTCGGCCGTCTTCTTGGAATAGGCCCATACCGATACGTATTCTCCGGCTAGTTCCGCCCCAACCTCGACGACAACCGAGTCACCGCCCCGGTAGAAGTCCCGGTCGGTGGTGATCGCGTTCTCGAGCTTCTTGCTGAGATCTCTCGCCGGGGCCGCGGTGGGTGCCTCCCCCGGTTCGGCGCTCACCGCAACCGCGACGGCGACGCGCACGATGGTGCCTGACTCGACGGCAGTCATCTCGAGCACGCTGCTCGGTGCGGCATCGGTCGGCACGGTGACGGTGACCGTAGCCGTACCCGCTGCGTCAATGGATGCCGTACCCACGTCGGTGCCCGACCAGCGCAGCGCGAGCTGCGTGTTCTTTGGAGCACCGAGCGACGTGAGGTTCAAGCTGCCGACCGTGAAGGTGATCGAGTCGCCCGGACGAACCGCATCCGTGGGTTCACCGGAGATCGAGGCCTGGTTGGCCTTGAACGACGGCGAAAGCGGGCTGTTCGCCTGGATGTAAGAGATCCAGGCATCCCGGTCGACGAGACCGGAGTCGCGGGTGTCCGTGCCATTTCTGAACTCGCGAAAGTTGTCGCCACCGGTGAGCAGAAAGTTGAACGATCCGATGCGGTAAGACTGCGCCGGGTCGATCTGGGCGCCATCGATCCAGATGCCCGTCACGCGGTCGCCCGCGACACGGCGGGCATCGAACGAGTAATTCACGTTGTCGCTCAGGCCGAGCTGCAGGAACGGACGGCTCGGAATCGTCCCGTCGGCGTTGGTCTGCCACTGCTGCTCGAGAACGGTCTTGAACTGCGCACCGGAAAGGCTCGTCGTCCACAGATTATTCAGGAATGGCAGTACCGCGTTCGCCTCCGCGTAGGTGACGACACCGTCGGGACTGAGCGACAGGTCGGACCGCATCCCCCCGGGGTTGACGATGCCGATCTCGGCACCGCCAATTGTCGGATCGGCCAAGGAGGCGCGGAGGGAGTTCGCAACCAGCGTGCCCATGGTCGAGGGAGCCATCCGGTTTTCGGCGCAGGGGGCGACACCACCGAGGCAGGCCCGGGTGATGTCGGCGGTGACCGACCCGACGGGCACGTTGCCCTGGATCGCGGCTTCGGCCAGTGCGGCGTTCGTGATCGATTGGACCTCACGCGCGCGCGGGTAGGCGGCCACGAGGTCGGCGTCGGACGAGGTCGAGCGGGCCACGTTGCGGTTCTTCACCGTGGTGGTGTCGCCGGAGGCGATGTCGTAGCTGAGTACGATCTGGCCGATATTCTCGCCGTAGCTGCCCGTCTGCAGCACCGGTCGGGTCACGCCGTCGGCCGCGCCGGGAACCTGTGCGTTCCACGCGTACTGCTTGTGCGTATGACCGGTGAAGATCGCGTCGACTTCAGCAGAGGTGTCATTCACGATGCTCGCGAATGCTCCGCCGGCGGCGAGTTCCTGCTCGAGCGTCGCGCCATCAGGGATTCCCGCTCCGGCACCCGCGTGGAACTCGGCGATCAGCACATCCGCTTCGCCGTTCAACGGGTCGCCGTCGGCGAGCTGGGCGGCAACGCGGTTGACGGCTGCGACGGGGTCACCGAAGCTGAGGCTCGCGATTCCGTTGGGCGAAACCAACGTGGGTGTCTCTTCCGTGACTGCTCCGATCACGCCGACCGTGACGCCAGCCACGTCGAGGAGCGCGTATTCCTGCATCGCGGGCGTCTCCGTGCCCGCGCTGTAGACGTTGGCCCCGAGGTAGTCGAAGTTGGCCGCGTCGGCCACCCGGCCGGTGAGGTCAGCGAAGCCCTGGTCGAACTCGTGGTTGCCCACGCCCGAGGCCGCGAGGTCGAGGGCGTTGAGAACATCGATGGTCGGCTGGTCGTTCTGGGATGCCGACGCGAAGAGGGAGGCGCCGATGTTGTCGCCGTCGGAGAGGAACAGCGAGTTTGCGTCGCCGTACTCGGCGCGCAGCTGTTCCACGGTTCCCGCGAACTTGACGGTGTTGGCGTCAATGCGTCCGTGAAAATCGTTGATGTTGAGCAGGTTGAGTTCGACCGCGGTGCGCGTCTCGAGGTTCAGGCCCAGCACGACCGGGTCGTGGTCAGAGGACCGGTATGCGTCGGCGACGTAGAAGTCGGTCACGTTGTTGTTGTACCGGCTGTACTCCAGGGCGACCGACTCGACCGAGTTGATGTTCCAGACGTCGACGGCGTTCACCGTTGCATCGGCCTCGGGCGAGGCGAACACGTGGTCCAGTGAGCCGACCGTGCCGCCGAAGGCGTAGGTATACTCACCACTCTTGTTTCCTTGATTGATGTAGCCGGCTTCAAGCAGCACCTGAATGGGATCTTCAAGGTCGTAGGCATTGAAGTCACCGGTGAGAAAGACCCGGTCGATACCGGAGTCGGCCTTGACCCGGTCGGCGAAGGCTACGAGCGCGGTGGCCTGCTCAACCCGCGTCGGGTTGGAGGCGCCCTGCCCGTCGCCCTGGTCGGCGTTGTCCCCGGTGCCGGACCCCTTCGATTTGAAGTGGTTCACGATGGCGAGAAAGCTGCTCGTATCGTCTCCGGCGAGCTGGAATGCCTGCGCGAGCGGCTCACGTGCGCGACCGTTGAACGCGACGGATTCGGTCAGAATGACCGACTCCCCCACCGTTTCGACAGCGGTGGGCTTGTAGATGAACGCGGTCCGAATCACGTCTTCACTGGCGGGAAGCGCCGCCGGCGAGGCCACGAATGCCCAGACGTCACTGCCCGCAGCCGTGTTGAGGGCCGCGGTCAGGTTGCCGAGGGCATCGTCGCGGTCCTTGCCGAATGCGGCCGAGTTCTCGATCTCCTCGAGCGACACGACGTCGGCGTCGAGGGCGTTGATCGCCGAGACGATCTTGGCCTGCTGGCGTTCGAAACTGAGCTGGGTGGCGGCGCCGCGGGCGTCGCATCCGCTGCTCACCGTGGTCGGCACGCCGGCCCGGTCGCTGTAGTAGCGGCAGCCGGCGAGCGAGTCACCGGTGGTCGAGAAGTAGTTCAGAACGTTGAAACTAGCCAAGCGGATGTCCCCACCCACGTCCTCCGGTGCGCTCGTGCGGGTGTCGGCGAAGGTCACCGGCTGCACGGTCGCGGCGTTGGCCGCGACGAGGGCCGTGGTCGGCTGGAACTTCCAGGCGTCGTTGCGAAAGTCGAAAATGACCGGCGACAGGAACGACACCGCGGCGCCGATACGCACCGGGGCGGTGGTCGAGAGGTACGGGACCGGGCTGCCCTGGTTGGCGGCGGCGAGGTAGTTGGTCGTGGCCCCATCGTCGAGGGTGACCGCGCGGCCGGCATTCTCCGCGAGAGCGCTCTGATATTCAGTAGAGTCAGGCCGTGCCGTGACACTCGGATTGACCAGCGGCGTGGTTCCGGCGGCGAGGCCGATTTCGGCGTACTGGTTGGTCGTGTAGTTGCTGGTGACGGTGAAGTCGCCCTGCGGGGCGAGCAGCATGCCCTCGAGGGTTTCGCGCTGCTCTGCGCTAACCGGCAGCGGCACGGTGACCGGGGTCGGGGACACTACGTCGGTGGCGGGGAGCTGGGTGACGTCGTTCACCGTGCCGAAGGTGACCTCGGTCATGCCGAAGAATTCCACGACGGTACCGACGACCTGCACGTGGTCGCCGATCTTCACGTCGGCGGTCGCGGTGCTGGAATGGGCGAAAACGCCGTGCGAGGCGGTGTGGCTGGCAAAGTCCACGTCGCCGCCGGTGGCCGCCGTCTGCAGGTAGAACCCGTCGAATCCGCCGGTCGGGTAGGCGGCCGTCACGACGCCGGAGGTCTTGACGACGGTTCCGGCGAGCGGGCTCGTGGCGGTCGTGCCCTGTATCGCGTCGATCGCGGTGAGTGCGTCCGGCACCGGAGTGGGGTCGGGGTCCGGCTCGGGTTCGACCGGGGTGCCGCTGTCGCCAGCCGAGTTTGTCGGCGTCGGCGCGGCCGCACTGAAGTCGGCGGCATTGACGTCGGTGTCGACGGCCGGTGTATCACCACCGGCAGTGCGGTTCACCGAGGTGGTGACAGATGCCGCGGTGGCGGCCGCTCCCTCAAAGGTGTTCGAGCTGCCGTAGCCGATCAGGTCGAGAATCTCGGTTCGCCCGGTAAGCGAGCCGGTCGCGGGCGCGGTGAGCGCGGTGGACTGGTTGGCGAAGAAGATCGTGCCGGAGGCGGCGGCGAAAGAGGTTCCAAAGGAGGCATCTGCCGTGGGCAGGGTGGCCCCGTTGGCCGCGTTCGAGCTGCCCTGCACGAGATAGTGTCCGCCAGCGGCAATCGTGCCGGTCAGGGCGACGACCCCGGTCGGGTTCGACGTTCCCCCCGAGGAGCGGTACTGAATGGAGGTGCCATCGAGTGAGACCGCCGCGTCGGTCGGGTTGTAGAGCTCAACGAACTTGTTCAGGTAGGTCGCGCCCGAGCTTCCCCCATTCAGATAGGCCTCGTTGATGATGACCCCGGTGCCGGCGGTGTTAGCGCTGGCCGGTACGGCAATAAGCGGAGCGGCCGCGAGGCTCACCCCAAGAAGTGTGGCGAAAACCAGCCTGGAGCGGCGGCGGACGGCGGATGACATGGATCTCCTCATTCATAGAACGACGGTCGTCTCATTGCACCCGGGATCACGCGAGCGCTGTTCCCCCGGCAACGGGTCCGGCGGGTGCAATAGTTCGCAGCCTAGCGACGGACCGTGTCCGGCAGGTGAACTCCGCATATTTTGCTCATATGAACAATGGTTATAGCCGCGAAAGAGTTGATCCGGATCGATCGGCTAGTTCACGCGCTTCACCATGCGGGTATTGCCGAGCGTGTTCGGCTTCACCCGCGCCAGGTCGAGAAACTCGGCAACGCCCTCATCGGACGAACGCACGAGCTCGGCGTAGACGGCCGGGTCGACCGTCTCGGTGCCCATATCGCTGAACCCGTTGCGGGTGAAGAAGCCGACCTCGAAGGTGAGGCAGAACAGTCGGCTCAGGCCGAGGTCGCGGGCATCCGCTTCGAGGCGCTGCATCATCGTGTAGCCGACACCACGACCGAGCCACTGGGCGTCCACCGCGAGAGTGCGCACTTCGCCGAGGTCCTCCCACATGACGTGCAGGGCGCCGCAGCCGATCAGCCGGCCGGAGGAGTCCACGGCCACCCGAAATTCCTGCACCGCCTCATAAAACACGACGCGGTCCTTGCCGAGCAGAATGCGCTGCTGCACGAGCGGCTCGACGAGCGCTTCTATGCCGGGTACGTCGCTGGTGCGCGCACGGCGCACCGTGTATCCCTGTTCGGGTTGTTCCGGTGCGGTCTGGTGCAGTGCAGTCACGCTCACCGGCCCCTTTCGTGGCTTATTCAGCATCAAACCACCAGTCTAGGGATGGTGCTGTCCCGTTTCGCGGCCCGGCCGCCCCGTTCGTCCCGTTCGTCCCGCATTCGCCCCCACACGTCAGGCTCAGACCGACGGATGCCGCCCCTCCGGTTCGCCCCCGGCATGACTCCTGCAGTGCGTATGCGCCCGCCCGGCCAGCCCCGGAAAGATGAGGAAGTTGGCCGGAGGGTGCAGAATCTGCAGGAGTTATGCCGGATGAGCGGTGCGGAGGGCACAAAAATGGCCCGGCAGACGAATCTGCCGGGCCATTTCTTGACTGCTAGTCGCTCGTGATGGCGAGGTCGGGCGTAGCCGGACCGGTTCCGATCGCGGCGGACGTGTTCACTCCGACGCCGACCGGGTCAACCCGGGGCGTCGTGGTGAAGACATACGCGCCATCGACGTAATCCACGTGCACGTGGTCACCGGCGTTGAGCTCGCCCTGCAAGATCTTCTCCGACAGGCGGTCCTCCACCTCGCGCTGGATGGCGCGGCGCAGCGGGCGAGCACCGAGCGTCGGGTCGAATCCGACCTCGATCAGGTGTTCCTTCGCGGGCAGGGTGACCTCGACGGTCATGTCACGGTCGAGCAGGCGAACGCTCAATCGCTTGATGAACAGGTCGACGATCTGCAGCAGCTCGGGCTTGGTCAGCTGCGGGAACACGATGACCTCGTCCACGCGGTTGAGGAACTCGGGCTTGAAGTGCTTCTTCAGCTCGTCTTTCACCTTGCCGGCCATGCGCTCGTACCCGGTGGTGCTGTCGCCTTCCAGCTGGAAGCCGACGGGGCCACCCGAGATGTCCTTGGTGCCGAGGTTGGTGGTCATGATGATGACGGTGTTCTTGAAGTCGACGACGCGACCCTGGCCATCCGTCAGCCGACCCTCTTCCAGAATCTGGAGCAGGGAGTTGAAGATGTCGGGGTGGGCCTTCTCGATCTCGTCGAACAGCACCACGGAGAACGGCTTGCGCCGTACCTTTTCGGTGAGCTGGCCGCCCTCTTCGAAGCCGACAAACCCGGGAGGCGCACCGAACAGGCGCGACACGGTGTGCTTCTCGCCGTACTCACTCATGTCGAGCGAGATCATGGCGGCCTCGTCGTCGAACAGGAACTCGGCGAGAGCCTTGGCCAGCTCGGTCTTTCCGACACCGGTGGGACCGGCGAAGACGAAGGAACCGGAGGGACGTTTCGGGTCCTTCAGACCGGCACGGGTGCGACGGATGGTCTTGGCGAGCGCCGAGATGGCCTCTTCCTGACCGATGACGCGCTGGTGCAGTGCTTTTTCCATGAAGACGAGCCGCGAGGACTCTTCCTCGGTCAGCTTGAACACCGGAATGCCGGTGGCCTGGGCCAGGACTTCGGCAATCAGGCCTTCGTCGACGACCGCGGTGGTCTTGACATCGCCGGACTTCCACTTCTTCTCGAGGCGCAGACGCTCGCCGAGGAGGTTTTTCTCCTCGTCGCGCAGGCCAGCGGCTTTCTCAAAGTCCTGTTCCTCGATGGCGAGTTCCTTGGCGGCACGGACCACGGCGATCTTTTCGTCGAATTCGCGCAGCTCAGGGGGGCTCGAGAGGATCGAGAGACGCAGGCGGGCGCCAGCTTCGTCGATCAGGTCGATGGCCTTGTCGGGAAGGAACCGGTCCGAGACGTAGCGGTCGGCGAGGTTCGCCGCGGCCACGAGGGCACCGTCGGTGATGGACACCTTGTGGTGCGCTTCGTAGCGGTCGCGCAGTCCCTTGAGAATGTTGATGGTGTGCGGCAGCGACGGCTCGTTCACCTGGATCGGCTGGAAGCGGCGCTCGAGGGCGGCATCCTTCTCGAAGTGCTTACGGTATTCGTCGAGGGTGGTCGCGCCGATGGTCTGCAGCTCACCGCGGGCAAGGAGCGGTTTGAGGATCGACGCAGCATCGATGGCGCCCTCGGCGGCACCCGCACCCACCAGGGTGTGGATCTCGTCGATGAAGACGATGATGTCGCCGCGGGTGCGAATCTCCTTGGTGACCTTTTTCAGGCGCTCTTCGAAGTCACCGCGGTAGCGGCTGCCGGCGATGAGCGAGCCGAGGTCGAGCGAGTAGAGCTGCTTGTCCTTCAGCGTCTCGGGCACATCGCCCTTGACGATCGCCTGGGCGAGGCCCTCGACGACGGCGGTCTTGCCGACGCCGGGCTCACCGATCAGCACGGGGTTGTTCTTGGTGCGACGCGATAGGATCTGCATGACCCGCTCGATCTCTTTCTCGCGCCCGATGACCGGGTCGAGTTTGTTGTCGCGGGCCATCTGGGTGAGGTTGCGACCGAACTGGTCGAGCACCTGGCTGCCGGCCGTGTTGGCCGCCTGCTCATTGGCACCGACCTGCACCTGCTCCTTGCCCTGATAACCGGAGAGAAGCTGGATGACCTGCTGGCGCACGCGGTTGAGGTCGGCGCCGAGCTTCACTAGAACCTGGGCGGCGACGCCCTCACCCTCGCGAATGAGGCCGAGCAGAATGTGCTCGGTACCGATGTAGTTGTGGCCGAGCTGCAGCGCTTCGCGCAGGCTCAGCTCGAGAACCTTCTTCGCCCGCGGCGTAAAGGGAATGTGGCCGGTGGGCTGCTGCTGCCCCTGGCCGATGATGTCCTGAACCTGCTCGCGCACAGCGTCAAGCGAGATGCCAAGGCTCTCAAGAGCCTTCGCGGCGACGCCTTCACCCTCGTGAATCAGCCCGAGCAGGATGTGCTCGGTACCGATGTAATTGTGGTTGAGCATCTTGGCCTCTTCTTGGGCCAAAACGACGACGCGACGAGCTCGGTCGGTAAATCTTTCAAACATGTGATCGCTCCCTTGGCACCAGGGCAGTTAATGCCGTTACATCGAGAGTAGCCAGCCTGCGCCGCTTCCGGGCGTTTGTTCGCCCTAGGCGTGACGGATGCTGCGCGCGCCCCCCCTTTGCGGCCCCCGCAAGCCGGTTGTCACTGCACGGCGGAGGTGAGCCGCGCGAGGTTGTCGAGGATGGTGGAGCGCAGCGGCTGCCGGCGCCATTCCTCGAGGGTGAGCTCGCGGCTGTTCAACCGGTTCTCGTCCTCCATGACGCGCAGGTCGCGCACGAATGACCGGCCGCGCACCATGAGCGACACCTCCATATTGAGGCTGAACGAGCGCTGGTCCATGTTGCTCGACCCGACGACGGCGACTTCATCGTCGATAGTGAAGTGCTTCGCATGCAAAATGTACGGCGCCTTGTACATATAGATGTGCACGCCGGCGGTCAGTAGCTCCTCGTAGTACGAACGTTGCGCGTGATAGACGACCGCCTGGTCGCCGATCTCCGAGACGAACAGTTCCACGTGCAGCCCACGCTGGGTGGCTGTCGTGATGGCGTACATCATCGCTTCGTCCGGCACGAAGTAGGGGCTCGTGATGATGATGCGGTCCTGCGCATAGTAGAGCAACGCGAGGAACAGGCGCAGGTTGTTCTCGCCCTTGAACCCCGGACCGCTCGGCACCACCTGGCAGTCGAGGGCATGTCTCACCGGTCGCGGATGCACCGGCTCGACGTCGCGATTGAGCAGTTCATCGGTTTCGCTGTACCAGTCGGTGATGAAGATCGCGCCGAGTCCCGAGACGATCGGGCCCTCGAGGCGGGTCATGAAGTCTTTCCATTGCAGCCCGCGCCGAATGTTGCTGCGCATGTTGTAGGAACGGTCGATGATGTTCTGCGAACCCATGAATCCGACCAGACCATCGATGATGAGCAGCTTGCGGTGGTTACGCAGGTCGGGTCGTTGCCATTTGCCGCGGAACGGCTGCACCGGCAGCATGAGTTCCCAGTGGATGCCGGCGTCCGTCAGCCGTTTCTTGGTCTGGTGAAATCCGGGCTTCCGCATCGATTGGATGTGGTCCATCAGTACGCGCACGGTCACACCGCGTTTGTGGGCGTTCTCCAGGGCAGTGAAAAACGGCGCCGTGGTGTGATCGAGCGAAAGAATATAGAACTCGACGTGCACGTACTTTTTGGCGAGGTCGATGTCGGCGATCATGGTGTCGAACGCCACCTGATATTCACCGATCACGCTCGCGGTATTGTCACCGACGAGCGGCATCGCTCCAAGGTTGCGGTTGAGCTCGACGACCGATTCCAGCCAGTTCGGCCACGGATGATCGCGGCGCACCAGATCCATCCCCTCGGTGCTGCCCTGGATGAACCGGTTGATCTCCTCCTGCATGGCAAGCCGTTTTTTTGGCAGGGTTCGATAGCCGATCAGCAGAAACAACAGCACGCCGAGGTAGGGGACAAAGAAGATGGTCAGCAGCCAGGCCATGCCCGACATCGGGCGGCGGTTGCGGGGCACCACGATGATGGCTACGGCTCGAACGGAGAAATCGACGATCAAGGCCAGCAGAACGGTGATGGTCAGGCCGTCAATGCCGAACATTCGTACTTAGGTGACGGGTTTGTCAAGACCGAGCCGGGCGCGTTCTTCAGCTTCGATTTGTGCGTACACCTTACGTTCGGTGCGGTCGGCGCGCAGGATTGAGCGCAGCATCAGCCAGAACATCAGGCCAAGCGCAATGGTGGGTACGACCGAAAAAAGCGCGTTACCCCAGAAATTCTCAATCACAGCCCTAGCTTACGCGCAAAGACTGGGAGAGTAGCTACTTGCCGAGCAGACCGATGATGCCGCTACCGAGGTAGTAGACGCCGACGCCGCTGATGATTACCCAGATGGCGATGCGATTCATGGATGGCGGCTTGCGCCCACCCTTGTCGGGTTTCAACTGATCGTCCGGCAGATAGCTCATTATTTCACCAGGGGGAAGAGGATCGTTTCACGGATGCCGAGGCCGGTCAGCGCCATGAGCATGCGGTCGATGCCCATACCCATACCGCCGGTCGGCGGCATGCCGTACTCGAGTGCGCGCAGAAATTCTTCGTCGAGGCGCATGGCCTCCGGGTCTCCCCCGGCGGCAAGGCTCGCCTGTTCGATGAAGCGTTGGCGCTGCACGACCGGGTCAACAAGCTCGGAGTAGCCGGTCGCCAGTTCAAAACCGCGCACGTACAGGTCCCACTTCTCGACCACGCCGGCCACAGAGCGGTGCCCGCGCACGAGCGGGCTGGTGTCGATTGGAAAGTCCATGACGAAGGTCGGGCGTACCAGATCGCCCTTGACGAAGTGCTCCCACAGCTCTTCGACGTACTTGCCGTGAATGGGATGGTCGATCTCGATGCCCTCCCGTGCGGCGAGCCGAACGAGGTCGGCGAGGGGCGTTTCGGGTGTGATCATGATGCCGGCTGCTGCCGACAGGCTGTCGTACATGCCGATGCGATCCCAGTCGCCGCCGAGGTCGAACAGGGTGCCGTCGGCCCAGGTCACCACGTGCGACCCGGCGATCGCAAACGCGGCATCCTGAATCAGCGTCTGGGTGAGATCGGCAATGGAGTTGTAATCGCCGTACGCCTCGTAGGCTTCGAGCATCGCGAACTCGGGCGAGTGAGTGGAGTCGGCGCCCTCGTTGCGAAAGTTGCGGTTGATCTCGTAGACGCGGTCGATGCCGCCGACCACGGCCCGCTTCAAAAACAGTTCGGGTGCGATGCGCAGAAACAGCTCGGTGTCGAAGGCGTTGCTGTGGGTCTGGAACGGGCGAGCGGATGCCCCGCCATGCATGACCTGCAGCATCGGAGTCTCGATCTCGATGAAGCCGCGATCGGTAAACGTTGCGCGCAGGCTCGCAACGGCCTTCGAGCGGGACAAGACATTGGTGCGGGCCTGCTCTCGGCTGATCAGGTCGAGGTAGCGGCTGCGCACCCGGGTCTCTTCGCTGAGCTCGGAGTGCAGGTTGGGCAGTGGCAGCAGCGCCTTCGCCGCGACTTGCCAGTCGGTGACCATGATCGACAGCTCGCCGCGACGGCTCGAAATGACTTCGCCGCTGACGAACAAATGATCGCCGAGGTCGACGAGGTCTTTCCAGGCGGCGAGGGACTCCTCGCCAACGGCGGCGAGCGAGACCATGGCCTGGATGCGGGTGCCGTCGCCGCTCTGCAGGCTCGCGAAGCAGAGCTTGCCGGTGTTGCGCAGGTGCACGATGCGGCCGGCCAGGCCGACGGTGACGCCGGTGGTGGCATCCGCTTCGAGCTGGCCGTATTGGGCGCGCACGACCGGAATGGTGTGGGTGACCGGAACCGACACCGGGTAGGCGCCGCCGGCCGGGCTCGCGGCGGCCGCGTTCAGGCGGTCGCGTTTGCCGAGGCGTACGGCCTTCTGCTCGTTCATCTCCGCGTCGGAGAAGCCCTCGGCTTCGTCGTTCGAGGCTTGGGCGATGGGCGATGGAATCTGGCTCATGCGGTTCTCCGTTGGTGCTGTCAGTTCACAAGAAGCGGATGCTGCGCTCAGCCGAGGCTCAGCGATGCGTTGTCGATCAGTCTGGTGGTGCCGACCCACGCGGCCACGAGCATCCGAGCCGGCCCGCGATAGTCGTCGTGCACTGCCAAAAGCGTCTGCGGGTGCACGATCACGAGATAGTCCAGTTTAACCAGCGGTTGGGCGGCAATGCGCGCGCGTGCCGCGGACAGCGCGGCCGCAGGGCCGGCCTGCGCGTTCCGGGCGGCCGCAGTGAGGGCGGAGAACAGCGCCTCGGCTGCCGTGTGCTGCTGCTCGTCGAGATAGCGGTTGCGGCTCGAGAGGGCCAGCCCGCTCGGTTCGCGCACAGTGTCGACGACCTCGATGACGGTGCGCACGTCAAGATCGGCGACCATGCGCCGCACCAGAAAGGCCTGTTGGCCATCTTTTTGACCGAATACCGCGGCATCCGGCGTGACGATATTCAGCAGTTTTGCCACGACCGTGAGCATGCCGTCGAAGTGGCCGGGGCGTGCGGCACCCTCGTACAGGGAGCCGATCGTACCGGCGCTGACCCGGGTGTCGCTCGCGCCTCTCGGATACATTTCCCGAGCACTGGGCGCAAACACGAACGCCACGTTCTCGATCGCGAGGGCTGCGAGATCGGCGTCGCGGGTGCGTGGATAGCTGTCGAGGTCTTCGCCAGCTCCGAACTGCAGCGGATTCACGAAAATCGATACCACCACGATGTCGCCCAGGGCGTGCGCCCGGCGCACCAGCGCGAGGTGACCGGCGTGCAGGGCGCCCATGGTCGGCACGAGCACGATGCGGGTGTCACCGCCGGTCAGCGCAGCGCGATCGCGGGCCTGCCCCAGCCGGTCATGCAGCTGAGCAATGGTGCTGATAACTTCTGGCATCCTCATTCGCGCGACCGATCGTCGTCAAGCGGATGCTGGCGTGGCTCGATCTCATCGAGCCCGGCCAGGTCCAAGCGTTCGGGGCCCGTGCGTCCGAGGGCGTTTTCCATCGCGGAGTGCAACAGCGGTCCCAGAATAGCTCCCGGATGCTCGAGGCCAATTTTGGCAAGCAGACTCGTGGCCTGCTCGACGATCGAGATGGAGAAGGCCGAGGCGATCTGGATGGCTTCGGCGTAGCTGGCGCGGTCGCCTTCGGCGACGATGAGCGGTTCGCCGCCCATCTCCACGGCGAGCGCCTGCCCGATGGGCAATACCGGGCCGGGAGCGGTCACCGCGAAATAGCTGTCGGCGAGCCTGGCCAGGTCGAGGCTCGTGCCGGTGAACGCCATTGCCGGGTGAATGGCGAGTGGGATCGCCCCGGCGGCCTGCGCCGGAGCGAGCACGGCGGTGCCGTACCGGGCGGAGGTGTGCAGCACGAGTTGGCCAGGCTGCCAGGTGTTCGTCGCGGCGAGGCCCTGGACCAGGCTCTCCAGTTGGGCGTCAGGCACCGCGATAATGACCAGTTCGCTGCGTTCGACCACCTCGGACACGGTCAGAATCGGCACGAGCGGCAAAATGGCTTCGGCGCGGTCACGGCTGGCCTGCGAGATCGCAGAGATGCCGACGATCGCGTGGCCGGCACCGGCCAGGGCGGCGCCGAGAATGGGGCCAACGTGGCCGGCGCCGATAATTCCGACGCCGAGACGTCCCGGTTTGGCATTCATTCGGTCGCTCCCTTGGTTGGTGGTGTCGCTTCGGTCCGGCTCCACTGGTGGCTGGTGTCGGCGCGCGCCGATCGCACCGCGCCCGTGGACATCCACTTCAAGAGAACCACAGCTTCGTCTACGTCGATGACGCGCAGGGACGCGGTGACGGGCCCGGCCACCGTGAGCAGGTCCGCGGAGGCGAGGCGTAGCCTTCGGCGCACGGGCCCCTGGCTGATGCGCACGCCCTGCATGCGGGCCAGGGGCACGAGGATCAGGTCGCGCGCGAGCACACCGCGGCGGATGAGTGCGACGTTGCCCGAGACCGCCCAGCCGGTGCGCCACCACGAGAAGGGGCGCAGCCAGACCGCCCGCGCTGGGGCATTGCTGTAGAAATCGGCGACGCCGGCGTCCCTCCTGCGACCGCCGAGCATGCCGTTTTCAACCAGGGCCCGATGGGTGTCGGTTTCAAACCCGGGCAGGACCAGTTCCAGCACTTTTGCGACGTCGGCGAGGGAGCCGACCGGCAGGATGATGGAGCTGGTCGGGGTGGTAGAGCTACGGCCGGAGGCTTGACTGGCCGTGTTGATGCTGATCTGCCACCAGCCGAACCGGCGCCAGAGAATGGGCTGCGACACCTCGATGGCGTGGATGCGCCCGGGCGGCAGGGTCTGGCTGCTGGTCGAGAGCAGACCGAAGCCGATGCGTACGCCATCGCTTGTTCCCGCGATGCTGAACCGCAACGTCTTGGTGACGCGGGAGAAGTAGTAGCCGACGCTGCCGATGAGGCCCGGTAGCACGGCTACGAGCACCCAGCCGCTGCTTCCGGCGATCACGCTGACGATGAGTCCGATCGCGGCCAGGAGTAGAAAGACGGTGAAGCCGCTGAGCACGACCGACCCGATCAGCCGCCCCGGCGGAATGCGCACGACCGACTCCGGCGGCACGGCCTCCGGATCCAGGTCTGGGGCCCGAAACTCGTGGTAGCGCGCGGTTGCGAAGTCGCCGAGGGCCGAGTGAGCGGTGGGCGGCCCGATAAACGTTGGTGCTGCGCTGTCGCCAAGCGGGGCCGGTGCGGCGTCATCCCCTGGCGTTGGTGCGAGAACGTCGGGCGTATCGGCGGGCTGCCTGGCCTGCCGCAGACCCGAGGCGAGATGCAGGATGTCGCGGCGCAAGTCATCCGCTAGTTTCGATCCCAGGTAGGCCAGCTGCACGTTGCCGTCCTGCCCGGCGACGGTGATCTCGAGCCGGGCGGCACCGAACAGGCGGGGAAACAACGGCCGAGCCAGGTTGACGCCCTGCACCCGGTCGAGTCTGGCCTTTCGATTGCTGCGAAAGATGAGACCGCTGCGCACTTCAACGATTTCGCCGTTCACGCGAAAAGTGTGCATGCGCCAGGAAAGGTAGAACACGACGAGAATGACGATGAGCACGCCGGCGATGATCAGCAGCGCCCAGCCGGTGGCGCCGCGTTGGTAGATCTCGCCGATCGGATCGCCGCCGTGGTTCTCCTGACCGATGAACAGGTCGATGAGTCGTTCGCGCAGGTTGGCGAAAATGAAGCCGATGATCGCGACCATGAAGATACCGCCGCGCAGCAGCGGTGTCGCCGGGTGCAGGCGATGCCATTCACCGTCGGTGAGGTCGGTTCGCGGCGCCGCGAGGGGCGCCGGAACCGAAGCAACGGGCTCGCTCACAGCCCCGCCCGGCGACTCTCCGCGAGCTCTACCAGCCGGTCGCGCAGGCTCTCGGCGTCACCCTCGGCCAGCCCGGGAATGGACACCCCAGCGGTCGCCGCGGCGGTCACGAACTTGAGATCGGCCAGGCCGAGCCACCGGGCGACCGGGCCGCGGGTGATGTCGATGAGCTGCATGCGCCCGTAGGGCACCGCAACGAAACGTTGAAAGAGGATGCCGCGACGAAAGAGCAGGTCATCGCCCCGCAGCAGATAGCCGATGGCACGCACACGCCGCGGTTCGAACACGAGGTTGATGATCGATATGACCAGCACCACGATGCCAACCCACATCGCCCAGGTCTGGTCGAGCAGAAGCCAGAGCAGGCTCGCACCGCCGCAGACGACGACGGCGTTCACGATGGTGCCGACGATCTCCACCACCACGTACTTCGGGGAGACGCCCTTCCACTCCCCCGCCTCGGTCAGGTCGAGGCGCTCAGACGGTTCGGGTGATGCAGCGGGTTCGGGTGATTCGGGCACGTACTTGGGAACGGCGGGGTTCCTTTCGGGTACTTCGCGATCAGGCACGCGTACCTCCGGGCTCGTCGGTGTCGTCGTCGGGCGGCAAAGTGCAGAAGTTTTCGGCTACGAGACCGGCCGTGAGCATGAGGGCTGCCCCCAGGGCCGTGCCTATCGCGAGCCATAACGAGGTGACGGCGGGAACTACCGATCGGGTGAGAATGTACAGCACGATACCGAAAGCGATTCCAAGCAGCAACGAGGCCGACAGCGAGGTCGCCTTCGACAGCACGGCAACGCGCATGGCCCAGAACGGGTCGATCCGGCGCAGTGCCCTGCGGCGGCTGCCCTGGCGCACCTGCCAGGCCAGGCTCACGACGACGACGGCCAGCAGAATCAGCGTCAATGGCAGGGTCGCCGGCGGAACGACCATCGGGGCCCCGGACGCCGCGAAGGCAATCTCGAGGAGAAAGCCGATCACGAGGCCGATGAGCAGAACCGCGAGCAATCCGGTCGCGTGCGAGCGCTTCATCGCCCGCCTCCGGGGGCCGGTGCCGGGTCGAGGGCGACGACATCCGCTGCCCGGCGCACGGTGTTGCCGGTCGCGACGAGCAGGTTGCGCACCAGCCCACGGCCGGGGATGACAGCTTGCGCGTCGAGATCAAGCCAGGGCACCAGTACGAAGTCACGTTCCGCCGCGCGTGGGTGCGGCAGGGTGAGGCGGGCGTCGTCGACGCTTCGCTGTCCGAACACGATGAGGTCGATATCGAGTGTGCGGTCTCCCCAGCGCTCGGCGCGCACCCGGCCGTGCTCCGCTTCGATGGCGTTGACGGCGTCGAGCAGGGCGTACGGGTCACCGCTGTAGTCGATGGTCAGCACCGCGTTGAGGTACCGCGGAGCGTTCTCGTCGACACCGTCGAGTTTCACGGCGGCGGATTCGTAGACGGGCGAGACGGCCACCAGCGTGGCACCGGCCAGGCCGGCGAGATCGTGCACGGCGTCGGCCAGCGTGGCCGCCCGGTCACCGAGGTTGCTGCCGAGGGCGAGAACGACGCGTTCACTGCGACCGGTCATGGCCGCGACCGGGTGATCTGCACGGCGACGTCGGTGAACGGAACCGAAATCGGAGCCTGTGGTTTGTGCACCGTGACCTGCACGCGCAGCGCCGGCGGGTGGGCCAACACGACCTTCGCGATGCGTTCGGCCACGGTTTCGATGAGATCGACCGGGTTGTGCGCCACCGCGTCGGTGACCTCCTCGGCGAGGGTGCCGTAATGGATGGTCTGGGTCACGTCATCGCTCGCGGCCGCCTGGAGCAGGTCGAGCCAGACGGTCACGTCGATGACGAAGTCCTGACCGTTTTCTTTCTCAAAGTCGTAGACGCCGTGGTGGGCGTTCACCCGCAGGCCGGTGAGGGTGATCGAATCAGTCATGGATCCATTGTGGCGGACGCGACGCGGCGCCCGGCACCTGCCTTGTACCCGGGGGCGTCGACTGGCGCACGCTGGCGAGCACGTTGAGGGCCGTGCGCGTCCCGGCCACGTCGTGCACCCGGACTGCCCAGGCTCCGGCCTGGGCAGCCAGCACGCTGACCACCGCCGTTGGCAGGTCACGACCCAGCACGGGCGCATCGACCGGCAGCACCCCGGCGAGAAAACGTTTGCGCGATGCGCCGACCATGACCGGGAGGCCCAGTTCTGCGAAGGCGTCGAGCCTGTTGATGAGCTGCCAGTTGTGTTCGGCCCTCTTGGAGAATCCGAGACCGGGGTCGAGCACGATGTGCTCCCTGGCCACTCCGGCGTCGGTCAAGGCGTCGACGCGGGCGCTGAGTTCGGCGATGACATCGGTGACGACATCACCGTAGTCGGCGAGAGCGTCCATCTGCTGGGCATGAGCGCGCCAGTGCATGGCGACATAGGTAAGGCCGGTTTCGGCGGCGACGGCGGCCATGCCGGGGTCCGCGAGCCCGCCCGACACATCGTTGATGATGCTCGCACCCGCTTTCGCGGCGGCGAGGGCGGTCGCGGCGTTGAGCGTGTCGATGCTCAGTCGCAGCCCCTGACTGGCGAGCTCCGTGACCACCGGCAGGATTCGGCGCTGCTCGTGTTCCGGCGCGACACGGGTGGCGCCGGGCCGGGTGGACTCGCCGCCCACATCGATCAGGTCAGCGCCCTGGGCGTGCAGCAGCAGTCCGTGCTCGATGGCGGCATCCGTTGACGCCCACTGTCCGCCATCGCTAAAGGAGTCGGGGGTGACATTGAGCACACCCATGATGAGGGTCACCCGCCAGCCGAAATCAACGCAATGATCTCGGCGCGGGCCGTCGGCTCCATCAGGGTGCCGCGGGACGCCATGGTCACGGTAGAACTCGCGGCCTGGCGCGGGCCACGGGTGCCGACGCAGCCGTGCACGGCGTCGAGCACGACGAGCACGCCGAGCGGGTCGAGGCCCTCCTGCAGGGCGTCAGCGATCTCCTCGGTGAGACGTTCCTGCAGCTGCGGCCGGGCGGCGATGGTCTCCACCACGGAGGGCAGCCGCCCGAGGCCGACGACGCGATCCCGTGGTAGATACGCCACGTGGGCCGTGCCGAGAAACGGCAGCAGGTGGTGTTCACAGATCGAGCGAAAGGAGATATCGCGCAGCAGCACGAGTTCGCCGGTACTGCCTGCGACCGGAACGAAGTCCTGCAGCAGGTCTTGCGGATTTTGGTCGAGGCCGACGAAGAACTCGGCGTAGGCATCCGCTACCCGTCGTGGGGTGCTCTCCAAGCCGGCCCGCTCGGGATCCTCACCGATTGCGGCGAGAATTTCCGAGACGGCCACCCGGATGCGCGCCCTGTCCACTGCCACGAGCGCCTAGGCGGTCGCGGGGCGGGGTTTGAGAGCCGGCGCGCGTTTTGGTTTGGCGTGGAGTGCGTCGCCGCTGGAGATGCCACCATCAACGGCGTCGCCGTCGATGGGGGCCTTCGGGGCGGGCATCGCGATCGGCGGCACGTCGGAGACGGGGCGCTTGTCGCTGGAGAGCCACTGCGGGCGGGGCGGCAGCTGCTCGACATTGGCGAAGATCTCGGCGAGGGCGGTCTGGTCGAGCGTTTCATGCTCGAGCAGGGCCGAAGCGAGCTCGTCCAGGATCACGCGGTTCTTGATAAGAACCTCATAGGCCTCGTCGTGGGCGTCTTCAAGTAGTTGGCGCACCTCGCGGTCGACGCTCTCGGCGACCCGCTCCGAGTAGTCGCGCTGGTGACCCATGTCGCGGCCGAGAAAAACCTCGCCCGAGCCCTGGCCGAGCTTGAGCGGACCGACGACGCTGCTCATGCCGAACTCGGTCACCATCTTGCGGGCGGTCGCCGTGGCTTTCTCGATGTCGTTGGAGGCACCACTGGTCGGGTCGTGAAAAATGATTTCTTCGGCGACACGGCCGCCCATGGCATAGGCCAACTGGTCGAGCAGTTCGTTACGCGTGACCGAGTACCGGTCTTCGAGCGGCATGACCATCGTGTAGCCGAGGGCCCGGCCGCGCGGAAGAATCGTGATCTTGGTGACCGGGTCGGTGAAGTTCATCGCGGTGGCGACGAGGGCGTGTCCGCCCTCGTGGTACGCGGTGATGAGCTTTTCCTTGTCGCGCATGACACGCGTGCGTCGTTGCGGTCCCGCCATGACCCGGTCGACGGCCTCGTCAAGGGCACGGTTGTCAATGAGCTGGGCGTTGGACCGGGCGGTGAGCAGTGCGGCTTCGTTGAGTACGTTGGCCAGGTCGGCGCCGGTGAATCCGGGCGTCTTACGGGCGAGCACTTCGAGGTCAACGCCCTCTGCCATCGGCTTGCCCTTGGAGTGCACCTCGAGGATGCGCTTGCGGCCGAGCATATCGGGCGCGTCGACGCCGATCTGACGGTCGAATCGGCCCGGGCGAAGCAGCGCGGGGTCGAGGATGTCGGGGCGGTTGGTGGCGGCGATGAGAATGACGTTGGCTTTCACGTCGAAGCCGTCCATCTCGACCAGAAGCTGGTTGAGGGTCTGCTCGCGTTCGTCGTGACCGCCGCCCATGCCGGCACCGCGGTGACGACCGACGGCGTCGATCTCGTCGATGAAAATGATGGCGGGCGCGTTGTCCTTGGCCTGACTAAAGAGGTCACGCACGCGACTGGCACCGACGCCGACGAACATTTCGACGAAGTCCGAACCGCTGATGGCGTAGAACGGCACGTTGGCCTCGCCGGCCACCGCACGGGCCAGCAGCGTTTTACCGGTTCCGGGAGGGCCGTACAGCAGCACGCCCTTCGGGATTCGGGCGCCAACCGCCTGAAACTTGGCCGGCTCCTTCAGAAAGTCCTTGATTTCTTCGAGCTCTTCGATGGCCTCGTCGGCGCCGGCGACGTCAGCGAAAGTGACCTGCGGGCTCTCCTTGGAAACGAGCTTGGCCTTGGACTTGCCGAACTTCATCACCTTGCTGCCACCGCCCTGCATCGAGATCATGAGCCAGAAGAAGGCACCGATCAGCAATACGGGAAGCAAGAAGCTCAGAACGGTGAGCACCCAGTTGGGCTGGGGCACCTCGTCGGTGAACCCGTCCTTCGGGTTTGCCGCGCTCACTGCGGTGATGATCTCTTGGCCACGCGGGGCGACGTAGTAGAACTGCACCTGGGTGCCGAGGTCGCCGCTGGCCTTGGTCAGCGTGAGGTCGACGCGCTGCTCGCCGTCGACGATGGTGGCCTCTGCGACGTTGCCCGATTTCAGATAGCCGAGACCCTCTTGGGTGCTGACTTCACGAAAGCCGGACATGGTGATGAGGCTTGACCCCACCCAGACGGCGATGACGGCGAGCACAATGTAGAGAATCGGGCCGCGTAGTAGCTTCTTGACGTTCATGGTGACCTCAGGCTAGCGCTCGATTACAAGGGAATGCCGTGTGTTCGCCCAAAGGAAAACCCGGTTGGTGCGCGGGCTCAGCCTAGAAAGCGGCTGCGGCGACGCCGGAGTACACGTGGGGGGCCAGAATGCCCACCGAGCGCAGGTTGCGATATTTCTCGCCGTAGTCCAGGCCGTAGCCAACGACGAACTTGTTCGGAATGTTGAAGCCGACGTATTTCACGTCGATATCGACGCGCGCCGCATCCGGCTTGCGCAGCAATGCGCAGATCTCAATGGATGCCGGGCCACGAGTTTTCAGGTTTGCCAGCAGCCACGACAGGGTCAGCCCAGAGTCGATGATGTCCTCGACGATGAGCACGTTGCGGCCGGACAGGTCGGTGTCGAGGTCTTTCAGAATGCGCACGACGCCGCTCGACTGTGTGCCGGAGCCGTAGGAGCTGACGGCCATCCAGTCCATGGTGACCGGATGGTGCAGTTCACGGGCCAGATCGGCCATGACCATAACCGCGCCCTTGAGTACGCCGACCAGCAGCAGATCGGTGTCGGCGTAGTCGATCTCGATCTGGCGTGACATTTCGGCCAGGCGAGCTCGAATCTGCTCCTCGCTGATCAGGATCTCGGTGAGGTCGCCGTCAATGTCGCGAGGTTCCATGTGAGGGGTGCAGTCCATTTCTTCAGGTTTACGCGGGCACGGAAAAGATTAACACTCCGTCCTGACGATCAACCCTAATGCCTGGCAGACTGAGCACCCCCTGTCCGTGCCAATCCGTCACGAGCGCCGCCACGGCCAGGGTCTGCCCGCGATTCAGCCATACCCCGCAGTGCTCTTCGACTCCGAAGCGAATCATGCGCTGCCGCACCGCGGCGGGTTGAGCAGCGAGCGCGACGGCCGTGATCTCACCATTCGCCCAGTGCTTGTGCAGCGCGATGTGTGCCAACTCGTCGAGCGCGTCGGAATCCTCGCGCACGGCCTCGGCGGTGCGGGCGAGCGCTACCCCGATGCCGGGACCGAGCTCATTCTCCAACAGCGGCAACACCGTTTCCCGCACCCGCACCCGGGCATAGCGCGGATCGAAATTCTGGGGGTCGGTCCACGCGTCGAGGCCCGCATCAACGCAGAATTGTCGGGTGGTCGCCCGACGTATACCGAGCAACGGTCGCAGAATCGGCCCGGTTCGCGCCGCCATGCCCCGAAGGCTCGTCGGTCCCGAACCGCGGGCCAAGCCGAGCAGCACGGTTTCGGCCTGATCATCGAGGGTGTGCCCGAGCAGCACACCGCCCGCCCCGCTGTCCTCGAGGGCATCGTCGAACGCCGCATAGCGAGCGGTGCGCGCTTCGGCCTCCGGCCCGGTTCCGTCCCGGTCGACCGTCACGCTCATCACGAGTACCGGGTCGAGGCCGAGCTGGCGGGCTATCTCGGCAGCCCTCGCCGCGACATCCGCTGACCCGTCTTGCAGGTTGTGGTCGATGATGACCGCTCCGGCCCCGATACCAGCGCGTGCGGCTTCGAAGGCGGTCGCGGCGGCGAGTGCAAGCGAATCGGCTCCGCCGCTGAGGCCAACCAGAACGAGCCCCTCGGCTGGCAGCAGCGTGCGCACGGCACGGCGAATATCGGCGATGGCCGGGGTTAGGCGCGGGCGGCAGGTGGATTCCATCCAGTAACGTTATCCGCAGACTTAGATCAAGGGAGAAACAAGGCCATGGCCGAATACGACGCAGTCATTGAAATCCCCCGTGGGAGCCGCAACAAGTATGAGGTAGACCACGAAACCGGTCGGGTCTATCTCGACCGCGTGCTGTACACCAGCTTTATGTACCCCACCGACTACGGCTACTTCGAGAACACCCTCGGCCTCGACGGCGACCCCGTCGACGTCCTCGTGCTGCTCGACTACCCGCTCTTTCCGGGCGTGGGTGTCTCCGTGCGCCCCGTCGGCGTGTTCAACATGACCGATGATGGCGGCTCAGACGCCAAGGTCATCGCCGTTCCGGCCGGAGACCCGCGCTGGGACCACATTCAGGACGTCCTCGACATTCCGGAGTACACCCGCAAGGAAATCGAGCACTTCTTCGAGCACTATAAAGACCTCGAACCGGGCAAGTGGGTCAAGACCGAAGGCTGGGGCGACGCCGCTGAAGCCAACCAGATCGTGGTCGACGGCATCGCGAAACTGGCCGAAGAGGGCCACTAGCTCCTACCAGAACGGGCTTCTGCCACCGATAACCCGGTGGCAGAAGCCCGTTCTTGCGTTAAGCGGCTGGGCGGCCGACGTAGGGCGCGACGGCCCAGGACGACCAGATGCTGTGCACGCGCACGCTGGCCGACGGGTTCGGGGCTTCGAGAATCTGACCGTCGCCCGCGTAAATCGCTACGTGATAGTAGTTGCCCGGGCTGCCCCAAAACACCAGGTCGCCCACCTGCACCTGGGCGAAGGAGACGAGGGTGCCCTGCTGAGCCATGGTGTTGTACTGGTTCGTGGCCGAGTGGGAGCCGATGTACACACCAGCCGCTGCGTAGGCGGCCTTGGTCAGACCGGAGCAGTCCCAAGAGTCGGGGCCGGAGCCACCGAGGACGTAGCGGTCGCCGAGTTGGGCGCGGGCGAACGTGAGCGCGGTGTCAACGATGCTCGCAGTGGGCGCGGGAGCCAGCGCGGTTGGCGGCAGTGCGGCGGCGGGTGTGACCGGCGTGACCGGCACGACGCGGGTGGGCGGCGTGATCGGGGCGACGGGCGTGACCGGGGCGGCCGGCACGACGCCGACGGCCGGCACGACCGGAGCGGTCGGCACCTCCGTAGCGGGCTGCCCTACCGTAGCGGGCTGCCCGGAACCGGAACCTGAACCGGAACGCGAAGCGGAACCGGAGCCAACGGGGGCACGCGGGGCTTGCGCCGCTGCGGCCTCAGCTACCGCGGCAGCTGAGGCCTGGGCCTGGGCGAACGCGCGGGCCGCAGCGGCCGCTTCCTCGGCGGCGTGAAGGCTGCGTTCGGCTTCGACCGTGGTGTCTTTGAGCAGTGCCAGCTGTTCGAATAACTCGCTCGACCTGCGCTGCTGGGTGTCGTACGCCGTCTGCGCGGCGGTGGAACTGGCGGCGGCCGCCTCAAAGGTGGTCTTGGACTCGTTGGCGAGACGCTCCCGTTCCGTGGTCGCCGATGCGGCCTGCTGGCCGAGGGATTCGGCCGCGTTCTTGTCTTGCACGGCCTCGGTGTAGATCCGCTCGGATTGCTCGCTGAGTTTGCTGGCGGTGCCGAGCTGGCCCAGCAGGTCGTCTGCGCTGTTACCGTTCAGAAACAGGTTGAGTGACAGACCATTGGCGCCAGATTTTGCGAGGTGCGCGGCGATCAGGCCGGCGCGCATCTTCGATACCGCCGCCGTGGCTTCGGCCGCTTCCGCCTGTTTACCGAGGCTGGATTCGCGCGCGGTGGCGGCGTCCAGGGCGTCCTGCGTCACTCGGTAAGCCTCGGCCGCAATCTGCGCGGTCGTCACGGCCTTCGCGGCTCGGGTTGCCAGACCGTCGAGCAGTTCGCCGAGAGTCGCGATTTCGGCCTGCTTGGTCGACTCGTTCTGCTTTGCCTTTTCAACGTCGTTCCAGCTTGGGTAGTCTGGCGCAGCAAAGGCCGCGCCGCCGGCGGCGGCAACGGATGCTGTGACCGCTGAGACCGCGCCGATGGCCACGGCGGAGAGTAGCCGTTTCGACGTCGTGCGCACTCGTGCACTTGCGGACGTGGAATCTGAGGTGTTCTTAGCCAAGTGATGCTCCCCGATCGGCCATGAATGGAACCGGATTGATACGGTTTCCACCAATCCACACTTCGAAGTGCAGGTGGCACCCCTGGGCGGCTCCGGTGTCACCGGAGCTGGCGATGAGCTGCCCGGCGGACACCGACTGGCCGACGCGTACGTTGTAGCCGCCGTCCTGGATGTGGGCGTAACCGGTCGAAACGTTGTCGCCGTGGCTGATCTTCACGAAGTTGCCGTATGTGCCGAGAGCGCCGGCCCAGGTGACGACGCCGGCGCGGGCAGCATAGAGCGGTGCGCCACATCCGGTTCCGAGGTCGGTGGCGTAGTGGAAACTTCCGCTGCACTGGCCGCCACTGCCGCAAATGGTCGACCGGGGGCCGTAGCCGCCGGTGATGCGCCCGCTGGCCGGAACGCTCCAGCCAGACATGCTCACCGACCCGGCAGAGCTACCGGATCCACCGGACACCCCGGAGCCACCAGAGCTCGCGGCTGCTGCTTCAGCTGCGGCAGCGGCCGCCCGTACCGCTGCCGCCCTGGCCGCTGCTTCAGCGGCAACCCGGACGGCTTCAAGCCGAGCACGTTCCGCGACACCGGCTTCGTACCCGGCCGTCGTCGTGGCCTGGGCGTCGCGCATGAACTGCAGCTGCTGCTCCAGTTCGACGCTCTTGGCTTCGGACTCGGCGAGGGCGTTCGCCGCAGCCTGAGCCGCAGCCTGAGCCGCGGACAACGCCAGCTCGGCGGCGACGCGCAGGGTTTCACGTTCGGCCTGGGCGACCCTGGCCTGATCACCGAGTGACTGGGCATTGTTCGTGGCGGTCTGCGCCGATTCGTAGACGTCGGCACTGCGCTCGACCAGCTTGCTCATATTGCCCAATTTCGCCAGCAGCAGGTCGGCATCGGCGCCGTCACCCTCGCCTTCGAGAAACAGGTTCACGCTGAGGTCGGTTCCGCCGGTGCGGTAGAGCTGAGCGGCGAGCTGGCCAGCCTGCGTGGTGGCGGCTTCCGCTGTGGCCTTGCTGGCGTCTGCCTGCGTCTGAATGTCTGCGGCGCGGCGGGCGGCGTCGTCGAACTCTTGCTGGGCAACTTCGAGTTCGTTGGCGCTCTTCTCGGCGGCGGCCCGGGTCTCTTGCTCCTGCGCCTGCAGGCCGGCGATGAGATTCTCGATAGCGGCCACCTGCGCGGCGGCCGAGACCGTGTTCGCCTTGGCATTCTGCAGGTCTTGCCACGAGGGGTATTCGAGGGCCTGCGCCGGAGCGACCGGGTTCACGAGGGTCAGCAGAAGGGTCATAGCCGCCAGGATGCTGGTCAGCGCCAGGGTGTGTCGTGGCCAGCAATTGGCAACACGTGAGCGGCGGGCGGGCACGAAAGCCCCACGGCCGATCACGGTTTTAGTACGAATCATTGTTTCCCAACAGGCTTAAAGCAGTCGCGACGTGCGCCGGAGCAGATTCTTCACAGTAACAAGCTGGGAGCCATTCGCCCAGTCTTCCGGCCGAATCTAACCTGCGAAGTGCAGCGTGGCCCGCATATTTGCGGGCGCGGTGCGAACCACGATCGCAAGCCCCTTCCATTTGGGCAGATGTTCCGCGCGTCGATTTGGCCTTCGCCCCACAAGACCGTATGCTTACTCTTCGGCAGCCATGAACATTATGGCTCACGGCCCCATCGTTTAGCGGCCTAGGACGGCGCCCTTTCACGGCGTTAACACGGGTTCGAATCCCGTTGGGGCTACGCAAACAGCACGTGCACGCAAAGTAAACGAAAAAGTAACAAAAAAAATAGAATAGTCTTGTCACGTGCCTCGCACACAGCTTCACAGTTTTACATCGAGGCCCTGTAGCGCAGTTGGTTAGCGCGCCGCCCTGTCACGGCGGAGGTCGCCGGTTCAAGTCCGGTCAGGGTCGCAAAGGCACTAGCCCTTTCGAAAGGAAGGGCTTTTTTCCTTAGAAGAAGCGTTTTCGACGCATCTTTGGGGCCCTGTAGCTCAGTTGGTAGAGCGTTCGACTGAAAATCGAAAGGTCACCGGATCGACGCCGGTCGGGGCCACCACCGCCACTCCCTAGGAAGAACTGGGGAGTGGCTTTTTTTATGCCCGTTTCGAGGCTCCGTTTCGCCCTCGCGCGCTGCCTGGGAGCGCTGGGTTAATCGGGGACCACCAGTACATATTGTTGTTTTTGCCCGTCTGCACCCAGACTGGGTGCATGAAGACAATGACGTTACCGAATACACACTTCGAAGTTTCGAATATAGTTCTCGGGCTGATGCGGATCGTTCCTCTCACCAACCAGGAGATCCAGTCCCTGGTTGGAGCATCCCGAGACGTCGGCATAAACTTTTTCGATCACGCCGACGTGTACGGCAGCGAACCCCACGAATGCGAGCGACGTTTCGGCGACGCGGTGACGTTCTCGCCGGAGGAGCGGGCACGTGTCGCCCTCCAGTCGAAGGTCGGCATTCGCTCGGGCTTTTGGGACTTCTCCAAGGAGCACATTCTTCGGTCGGTTGACGAATCGCTCACGGCCTTGAAGACCGACTATCTCGACCTGCTGCTGCTGCACCGCCCGGACGCACTGGTGGAACCCGACGAGGTCGCCGCGGCCTTCAACATTCTGCACGATGCGGGAAAAGTGCGCAATTTCGGCGTCTCGAATCACACTCCCGGGCAGGTCGAGTTGTTGAAGCATTCGGTGGCGCAGCCGCTCATCGTCAACCAGGTGCAATTGAGCATCACGCATGCGCCGCTGATCGCCGCCGGAATTTCGGCCAACATGGCCGGCCTCGACCAGTCCATCGACCGGGACAACGGCATTCTCGACTACTGCCGGCTCAACAACATCACACTTCAGGCGTGGTCACCCTTTCAGAAGGGATTCTTCGACGGCATCTTTTTGAACGATCGTGAAAACTACGCTGCGTTGAACGATGTCATCGATGACCTCGCGCGAACCTACGATGCTCCTCCGGCTGCCATCGCCGTAGCCTGGATCACTCGTCATCCTGCCCACATGCAGGTAGTGCTCGGGACGACCAGCGTGCGACACCTGCTCGAATCGGCCGCGGGGTCTGACATTCCCCTCACCAGGGAAGAATGGTATCGACTCTTCACCGCCGCCGGACATATCTTGCCGTAGTGAGGCCCCAGAAACCCTTGGCGGTAAAAAATGGATGTATCACTCGGTCTGCTCACTCTCGTCGTCGTCGTCTGCGCGGCCAGCGCCCTCGCTAGACGCTTGAACCTGTCCGTTCCGCTCCTGCTGGTGGTCGTCGGTGTAATCGGCTCGTACCTGCCGTTCATTCCAGCGGTGAAGCTGGATCCGGAACTGGTGTTGGTGGGAATTCTTCCTCCGCTGCTCTACGCCGCCGCCATCCGCACCTCCCTGGTCGAGTTCCGCACAAATCTGCGTTCTATCGGCCTGCTGTCGGTTGGTTACGTTATTTTCGGTACCGTGGCCATCGGCCTGATCGTCTGGTGGCTGCTGCCGGAGATTCCCTTGGCTGCGGCGTTCGCCCTGGGCGCGGTGGTGGCCCCGCCGGATGCCGTGGCGGCGACAACGATTGCCCGCCGCGTCGGGCTACCGCGCAGGGTGGTGAGTCTTTTGGAGGGTGAGTCGCTGGTCAACGATGCGACCGCACTGGTGCTTCTTCGCACGGCGATCGTTGCGATTGGCGGTAGCGTCACCGTCTGGCAAGTGGCGTCAGACCTCGCTTTTGCTGCCGGTGGAGGTGTCATCGTCGGCTTGATCGCGGCGTGGCTCCTGCTACAGATCCGAAAACGGGTACGCAACGTGGCCATAAACACGTCCATGTCTCTGGCGGCCCCGTTCGTGGCCTATCTCCCCGCCGAGGGGATCAATGCATCGGGCGTGTTGGCCGTCGTCGTGGCCGGCCTCGTGATCGGCACCAAGACGCCCGCCATGCCGGGCGGCGCCTCGCGCTTGAGCCAGCGCAGCAACTGGGCTACGGTGCAGTTCTTGCTCGAGAACTCCGTCTTTCTGCTGATCGGGTTGCAGGTGCGGTCGATCATCGAAGCCACCTCCGGCGACTCACTCGGTGCCGCGCGAATCTGGGGCGCCTGCGCTGTCATACTCGTCGCGGTTCTCCTGTTGCGCCCGATTTGGGTGTTCCCGGCGATTTATCTACCGCGCCTGATACCCAAGATTCGGAAGGCCGACCCCGCACCGCCCTGGCAGTTGCCCGCCATAGTGTCATGGGCCGGCATGCGCGGTGTGGTCACCCTGGCTGCAGTCTTCGCCCTGCCAGAAGACGTGGCACACCGTCCCGTCCTTGTTCTCGCGGCCCTGGGGGTGGTGGCCGGAACGCTTGTTGTGCAGGGCCTCAGCCTGCCGTGGCTGGTACGAATCCTGGGTGTACGCGGACCAGATACGAAAGCGGATGCGCTCAGCCAGGCCGCTCTGATGGATCAGGCAACCGCCGCCGGGATCGAAAACCTGCGCCGGCACGGCCGGCCCGACGATCCTCCGGAGGTGCTCGACATGCTCGAACGCCGCACGCAGGAACGCAACCGGGCGGCATGGGAGCGCCTCGGACGTTCGGAGCTCGCAGACCGCACTCCCAGCAAGCGCTACGTCCAGTTACGGCTGCTCATGCTCGACGCTGAGCGGGCCAGGGTCTTGAAACTCCGCCGTACCGGCGAGTACGCTCACGAGGTGATCAGTGAAGTGCTTGAGATGCTCGATGTCGAGGAATCCCTGTTGGATTCCTCGTCCGAAGACATCGGTGTCGACTTACGCGCCGAGACCCAACCCCCGGCCCGGCCCGACACCGCTGGAGTCCCGCTGGGAGCGGGCGGCTGCGAGCATTTACGGGCCGTCGGTGAACATCCAGTGCCGCAGGACCCTGAGTGCAGCGACTGTGTGCGCGAGGGCACCAGCCCGGTGCATCTTCGAATGTGCCTGCTGTGCGGAAACGTGGGGTGCTGCGATTCATCCGTCGGTCAGCACGCGACCAGGCATTTCCGAGAGACCGGCCACCCCATCATGTGCAGCGCCGAGCCGCGGGAATTATGGCGTTGGTGCTACATTGACGAGCTTCTCGGCTAACGTGTGCTCGTCGACACGCTGGAAGAACCATCACCGAGGGCTGCGGCCTTGGACGGGGTGTCGACGAGCTTGAGGCCGACGATGCAGCCGATGAGCCCGACGAGTAGCGCGATCTTCAGCCAGGACACACTGGTATCCCCGCTGACCATCGCCCACGTCACCGTCAGGGCTGCACCGATGCCTACCCACACGGCGTAGGCCGTTCCGATCGGAATTTCGCGCATCGCCCAGGCCAGGCCTGCCATGCTGAGTACGAGTGCGCCACCAAAAATGATGCTCGGCCACAGTTTCGTGAAGCCCTCTGATTTTCCCAGCGCTGTCGCCCAGACCGCCTCGAGCACTCCAGACACAATTAGCAGAATCCACGACATGGTTCACACTCCTCGGCCAGTCTTGTCGCGTTCCGGGTACTGATCCATCGTCCGGGGCCGCGTTCCACGACCTATTTTGACCGTAGCCACCCCCACTGGGCAACGCCTGTGCAGCACTGAGCGCAGAGCGACTACGCGATGAAGGCCCGATAGGCCGCGTCGTTCGCGCGGAGTACCCGCAGTACGTTTTGGTAGCCGAGCTTCTGCAAGTCAGCATCCGTCCACCCTCGCCGGGACAGCTCAATAAACAGGTTCGGGTATTCCGACACGTTGGCCAGGCCGACCGGCATGTCTGCACAGCCGTCAAAGTCGCCGCCGAGACCGATGTGATCGACGCCAGCCACGCTGCGGGCGTGCTCGACGTGGTCGGCAACGTCCGCCACCGTGACGACCGGTTTCTCACCAACCGAACCGCCATCCTCCCAGCGTCGGTAGTCGGCGGAAATGAACGCCGGCACGAAGGTGATCATCTGCACACCGTCGTTGGCGGCGAGCCGGGTGAGTATCGCATCCGGAACGTTGCGCGGGTGCGGATTGAGGGCAAAACACGAAGAGTGGCTGAAGAG
The DNA here is from genome assembly GCF_004402825.1 of Cryobacterium sp. Hz9. Classification (NCBI taxonomy): domain Bacteria; kingdom Bacillati; phylum Actinomycetota; class Actinomycetes; order Micrococcales; family Microbacteriaceae; genus Cryobacterium; species Cryobacterium sp. Hz9. The sequence goes on along the minus strand of NZ_SOFC01000024.1, from coordinate 37,387 downwards.
AAGGGGCAGCGTTGTGGCGTCAAGGGCGTCCTGCATCGCGGCAGCGGAAACGTGCGAGAGGTCGACCATGATACCGATGCGGTTCATCTCCGCGATGACGGCCCGGCCACGCTCATTGAGGCCGTTGTGGATCACCTCGCCGACAGCTGCGTCCGCCCACGCCGTGGACGAGTTCCAAGTCAGTGTCATGTAGCGCACGCCAAGCCGGGCGTACTCGCGCAGTACCGCGAGTGAGTTGTTCATCTGGTTACCGCCCTCGACCCCCAGAAGCGACGCAATTCTTCCGCTCTGCTGCGCATGCGCAACGTCGTCGGCAGTGACAGCTCGTTCGAAAACATCGGGGTAGGCCGCAATCAGGCGGTGAACGAAGTCGATTTGCTCGAGCGTCGCTTGCACCGCATCGGAACCCTCAAGGTCGGTGTGCACCCACACGGACCAGAACTGGCCCTGTACCCCTCCTCGACGCAACTTGGGGACATCCGTTTGCAACTGACTACGCCCCGAATCAGGCTCGGAGTCCAGCCCGGTAACGGAATAGTCCCGACGCTCACGGCAGGCCCAGGCGAGGTCGTTGTGCCCGTCAATAACGGCAAATTTCGGAATTCTTACGGTCATGTGCACTCTTCCCGGCAATCGATGCGCTTTGTCCAGCCTAGGACCCCCACTATCGGGCATTTTGGAGCGCTCGGACGGTGACGACTTCCGGCGCCATGCGCCGTATTCGTGCCCGCCACGCCGGGCCACGGGCGGGAGTAGTCGTTCGTCGGATTCGCACTCTTCTGCCACCTCCCCTTCGCGGGGGATATTGACCCTCATAAAGGTGACTGCGCCGCCGACTTGAATCGGGGTACTCTCTGCCAGTAAGTTGCTGAGAAAGAATCATTTTCGTACGCCGCCCGCCACGACAAGTGCCAGCATTGGCAGACTGTCACTTTAACCCCTCTGTTCCTGTCAACCCGACTGCAGGGAATGCCAACGTGATATCCACTCCGTCTCGCCAATCCACCGTCAGAATCAACTTCGCAGATTCGTGTTACACCACACTCGGCCAATTGCATGTGGCGGCGCTGTCACGTTCGACCGCAGGGGAGACAACGCATGAGTGAGTCAGATTCGTCCGCATCTTTCGCACAGTCCCGGCCACTGGGCCGCACCCCCAAGCTTCGACTCGTTGATCAGGCGGTACCGGCGCACACCGACATTGCAGTCGACACAGCTTCATCGGGGTTGATCTGGGCGCGGCGCTACCGAACCAAGCTCAGACTGACCGATGTCGCCGTCATTGTGCTCGCGGTCGGTGTTGCGCTGGTCGCCCGGTTCGGCGTAGACGGCATCCCGGCAGAACCGGGATCTTTCAGCGCCAACTACTGGCTGGTGTCGCTGCTTATCGTGGCGACCTGGCTCACGACCCTCGAGCTATTCCACACTCGAGACTCCCGAGTCGTCGGCGTCGGAGCGACCGAGTACAAACAAGTCATCAACGCCAGCGCCGTGACCTTCGGCACGCTCGCCATTACCTTCCTGATATTTCAGATCGACATCGCCCGCCTCTACTTCATTCTGGCGCTTCCTCTCGGCATCATCGCGCTGGTTCTCGAACGGTGGCTGTGGCGCAAATGGCTGCTGCACCAGCGTAAGTTCGGTCACTACCTTTCTCGCGGGATCGTTGTCGGAAATCGCGCCGACGTGGAATACGTCGTCAGCCAGATCGACAACAAATCCGGTGCTGCTTACTACATCGTCGGTGTCGCCCTCGAAGACGGCATCGGTGACGAGATCCTGGCGGGCGCGCGCAGGGTGCCGATCGTCTCCGATTTGGAGCATGTCGCTGCTGCGGCGGCTGCCATGGCTGTCGACACGGTCATCGTGGCCGGGCAGCCCAGCGGCGGCAGTTCCTATATTCGCAGCCTCGGCTGGGACCTCGAGGGAACCTCGGCAGAGCTTGTTCTGTCCAGCCGACTGACGGATGTCGCTGGTCCCCGCATCCATTTTCGCCCGGTTGATGGCCTCCCACTGATCCATGTCGAAATTCCCCGTTTCGAGGGGGGGCGCCATGCCCTCAAGCGCACGCTGGACATCGTGACGACAAGTTTCGCCATTTTGTTTTTGCTCCCCGTTCTCGCCGTGATTGCCGTGCTCATCAAACTGGACAGCCCCGGCCCCGTGCTATTTCGGCAGGAGCGGTGCGGCCGCAATGGAGAAACATTTCGCATAATCAAGTTCCGCTCCATGGTGCAGACCGCGGAAGACGATCTGGCCGGCCTGCTCGACCAAAATGAAGCCGCCGGGGCGCTGTTCAAGATTCGCAACGACCCCCGAATAACCAAGATCGGACGCGTTCTTCGCAAGTACTCGCTCGACGAGCTGCCCCAGCTGTGGAACATCTTCGTCGGCGAGATGAGCCTGGTGGGGCCACGCCCGCCATTGCCCGAGGAAGTTCAGGTATACGAGACCCACGTGCACCGTCGGCTGTACATCAAGCCCGGCCTGACCGGCATGTGGCAGATCAATGGCCGGTCGAATCTCAGCTGGGAAGACAGCGTGCGGCTCGACCTATACTACGTCGAGAATTGGTCGCTCGCCGGCGACCTGATGATCATCTGGCGCACCTTCAAGACCGTCATTCAACCGGTAGGGGCATATTGACCGGGAAGCACCGTCTGGCTGCTTTCTCGCCCTCGGAGACGCCTGTGTCGCGGCCAACGGCCACGTCTCATCGGCTGTCATCATTCACCTCAGCGTGACCTGTACTGGGGGAGCTCTCGCGCTCTTTCATAAGTGAGTTTTGATCAGCTTGACAGTAGCCTTGGCGCTACCGGACGGAGAATACTGTGGGACCGATCGACGATCTGAGGCGCATCGCGAGCCAGTGGTTACTCGTTCTCATCGTCGGCGTGCTCGGCGGCGCGTCGGCCTGGGCTTACGCGATCAGCTTGCCCACCCAGTATCTGGCGACCAACAGCATTTTCGTCACCAGCGACCGAGGCGAGACCACGAGCGAGCTTCTACAATCCTCGACGCTTACGCAGAATCTGATGCAGTCCTACGCGCAGCTCGCAACGACGCCAACCGTTCTCAAACCAGTCATTAGCCAATTGGGGCTGGACACGACCCCCCAGGCCCTCGCATCGCGCGTCACCGCCGTCACACCGCTCAACACCGTGATCATCAATATCGCCGTCACCAGTCAATCCGCGGCGCAGGCCGTCGTTCTCGCCGATGCCATCTCCGACTCCCTTGCCAGGACGGTTCTGACCCTGGCGCCGAAAAAAACGGGCAGCGTGCCGTCGATCGCGGTCACGACAGTGACCCCCGCTCAACTCCCGGTCGGGCCGTTTGCGCCCGATACCCGGCTCATTGTGCTGACCGGTCTACTGCTCGGGTTCGTTCTCGGCGCTGGATACGCGCTGGCACGGAAGGTGCTCGACACTCGGGTCAGCACGAAGAAGGACCTCGACCGGGTCTCGACCGCTCCCCTACTGGGAATGATCGGCCGCAAGCGGCGCAGCGACCCGGCCGGCCTGATCATGAGGGTGTTGCCGCAGAGTGCGCCGGCCGAGGCCTACCGCCGGGTGCGGGCCAATCTCGAATTCCTCGATGTCGACAACCCACCGCGCAGCGCCGTTGTCACGTCTGCGAGCGCCCGCGACGGCAAGTCCACGACCGCAATCAATTTGGCGCTCGCCATGACGGAATGCGGGTCGCGAGTGCTGATAATCGATGCCGACCTGCGACGTCCGTCGATCGCCGAACTGTGCGACCTCGAAGGCGATGTCGGCCTCACAACCATTCTGCTCGGCTACGTCGGACCCGAAGATGCCATCGTGCGGTGGTCAGACGGACTGGATGTACTGCCGTCCGGTGCGGTGCCGCCCAACTCCGGTCAACTGCTCGGTTCGGCCGCGATGAAGACACTGATGCAACGCCTGCGTGAGGACTATGACTTCATCATTGTCGATTCCCCTCCGCTGTTGACGGCGACAGACGCCCTCGGCCTGTCCCGTCTCACCGACGGTGCCATCGTGGTGGCCCGCTACAAGTCGACCACTCGTCAGCAGCTGGCAGCGACCACAGATTCGCTCGATGCGGTTAATGCCCGCATTTTGGGCATCGTGCTCAATCGGGTGCGTGAACGTCGCACCGGGCTGTACTACGGCCCGCTCAAGGCGGTCGCCGCCGCATCGATGCCGCAGATGAGCCCGGCCAACAAGAAACAAATCCCGGGGCTCCTCGGCCGCCAACCCACTACAGATCAAGAAACTGTGACCATCCTAAAGTCCAAGAAACTTCCACGAGACGTGCAGAACGTCAGCCTGAAGCACTGACCCCCTGCGGGCATGGCAACAATGACGACAACTTGCCCCCCTCACAGGTGGCAGCGCAGTAACTAAAAGAAGCGCTAGGGTAGGCAAACAGTAACTGAAAAGATCTCACTAACCCGAACGTGACGACGTGGCCTCCCCGTGGGGCTGCTTCCACGTACTCCTGAACCTGTAAACCCGAACTGCAGGGAATGCCCGTGACCAAGAATTCGATGCGTCGATCCCCCATTTACCAACCGCCGAGCATGGCGGCGATCGTGCTCCGTCACGCACCGGAGCGAGGCCCTTTTTATGGGCTGAGCTCACCATGAACGATGCCGTTCCTGCTCACTCTGATGCCGACCCTCGCAGTACGACCGGGAACATCTTGATCGGCGAGATGAGCCGGATCAGCCCTCGATCGCTCCTCGCTCCTTGCCTGTCAAGTCGAGACCTACGAGCGCCACGTGCACCGCAAGGGCGGCCGTTCGGCCCCGCAGTGGCCTAGCAGTCCAGTCCCAGCGATCCACTGAACCAATCCGAACCGTGTGAGGGAACGCAATGCTACAACGTATTGGATATGCCGGCGGAGCCTTCGACCTGTTTCACGTCGGGCACCTGAACATCCTGAAACATGCAAAAAGCCAGTGCGACTATCTCATCGCGGGAGTCGTGTCCGACGAGATGCTCGAGCTTACGAAAGGGCGAGGGCCGATTGTTCCTTTGGCCGAACGATTGGAAATCGTTCGGCACATCTCCTTTGTCGACGAGGCGGTGGAGGAGCGACTCCCGAACAAGATCGATACCTGGCGCGCCGTACCGTTCGACATCTATTTCAAGGGCGACGACTGGAAGGAAACAGAACGCGGTCAGCAGCTCGAACGCGAATTTGCCGCTTTTGGAGTGGAGGTCGTGTACTTCCCCTACACAATGACCACATCGAGCACCCTGCTCCGTCGCGCGCTCAACTCGCTCGATCCCATCGGAGCTTCTCGTCTCCGCGCCAACTCCATCCACTGATACTGACGAGCAGACCTCTGATTTCTGACATTGATTCAGGAACAGCCTGCGATCCCCCCGGATTGGGGTCATTAACTGGCATTGATTCCTCCTCCATGTGATACTGCTACAGGCGCGAGTTCACCCTCGGAACCCGGGCTCAGCCCCGGAAGTGTGACCGATCAGGGCACAGGGCTGCGTGACTAATAGAAGACCGTGGTGGCGATCGACGTCGGTCGCGGCGAGGAGAACAATGACAGAGTCTGACGTGAATTGTGTCCGTGAGCAGCGACCCCGGCATACCCGGCGCATGCGAAAGCGCTCACTCAAGAAAACCCTTCTGGCGATCACCGCGACAAGTATTGTTGCGGTCGGCGGCTCCAGCCTGACCGGCTTAACCGCTCAGGCAACCACGGGCTCCGACGCTGCAGTGAACTTTGTCGCGAACGATACGTTCAACTCCGGGCTCGACGGATGGATGGGCGGTGCGGAGACGAAGATGACCTCCGGAGAGGGGCGTGACGCAACGCAGGGCGTGCGGCTGACCAATACGTCGTCAGCAGCGACGTCTGTCATGTTGAACGATCGCAGCAACGCCGTGTCGAATACCGTGGCCGGACACACGTACGAGGCCACCGCTTGGGTGCGCTCCGAGACGGCCGGCCAGTCGGTTCTCCTTCGGCTACTTGAAGAGGATGCCGGCTACGACGTCATCGACAGCCAGCAGACACACCAGTGGCGCACGGGAACAGCATGGAAGAAGATCACGACGAACTACACCGCCACGCGCGCGGCCTCGTCAATTGATCTCCACGTGCTCGCGCTGAACATGCAACCGGAGAACGCTGTCGTGATCGACGACGTTTCCCTCATCGACACCACAGAAAACTCATCCGTCGACCGACCCATTGCGCCTCCGACACCCACGTCCACCCCGACTCCCACTGCAACCACGACCCCTCCCGCCGGCTGGAACTTGGCCTGGAGCGACGAGTTCAACGGATCGGGCATCGACAGAACCAAGTGGAAAGTCGATAACCTATCGACGTACGGTGACGGTAACAATGAAGTGGCGTGTCTGATGGACCGGCCGGAGAACGTCAAAACGGCTGACGGCCTTCTCACAATCACCGCCCGCAAGGAATCGGCCCCGGTCGCCTGCGGCACCAATGACTCACGGTTCCCGGACGGTCGCTCGTTCACATCAGCCATGCTGAGCACGAAGGACAAGATCGACTTTGAATACGGCCGCTTCGAAATCAGCGCGAAGACCCCATTGACCCAGGGAACCTCCAAAGGCCTCTGGCCCGCATTCTGGATGCGCCCGGCCAGTGGCGGAATAGGCGAACTCGACATCCTCGAGGCAGTAGGCACCAGCAAAGCCGATTCATTGTCGGCGAACAAGCTCGTGCACACGATTCACTACGACTACGTGGGCACGCACCCCCAGCAGGCCACGACGTATACCCTGCCAACGGGTACAACCGCTGACGGTTTCCACAACTACGCAGTCGAATGGGCCCCCGGCTCGATCAAGTGGTACGTCGACGGCGTCCTGAGTGCGGAACGCAACATCTCGACCACGTCGTGGCTCGATGAAGCGTTCGTCAAGGACTTTTACCTTCGCCTGAACATGGCCGTCGGCGGCAACTGGCCCGGCGCGCCCGACGCAGACACCGCATTCCCTGCGACCTACCAAGTTGACTACGTGCGGGTCTACCAGCGCTAGTCGCGCCGGCTAACCGCAGCACTGCAGCCTCCTGCGAACAGGCCAGCCAGGGACAACTCTGGCTGGCCTGTTCGTCATGCAGGCGCCGTTTTACAGTCCTCTACCACTGCGATTGACCGCGCGCACGAGCGGGCCGGCCGGCACCAAGTGCGCCGCGATTGCCAGCGCGGCATATGCGCGCAATTGCGAGCGGTCATGGTTGATGGTTCGAGCGGCCCACGAGCGCGCTTCCGCTCGTCGGCCGAGGGCCGCCCAGGCGAAAGCGATCTGACCTTCGATCCTGGCCGATCCCTTCGGACTCTCGGAGAACTCCGGGTGCTTATTCAACAAATAACTAAGCCCGTCAATGATTCCTTGCCATTTACCTTCGAAGAAGGACGTTCGATTCCAATGCACAACGACCAAGGAGTCTTGCACCCCCCTGATATGTCCGACGCGAGCAGCTCGCAGCAGGTAGTCATAATCTTCCCCGTAGGACGCTGGTAAATCTTCGTCCACCAGACCGAGTACCCCGGTCACGTCAGATCGCCTGATTAAAAACGATGAGGGATGAATTTCGGTCACTCGCGACTTCAGGAGATCACTGAACTCCGTGCGGTCAGGCGGCAGCCGGTCGACCAAACGGCCTGCTGTAGCGATCCGAATTCCGGTAGAAATGAGAACCGCTGCGGGATCTTCTCGCCACAGGGACACTTGACGTTCAAGCTTCGACGGCAACCACTCGTCGTCATCGTCACAGAAGGCGATGAGTTCGCCATCGGACGCGAGAATCCCCGTATTGCGGCCTCCGGCAAGTCCCGGCGAACGGGTGTTTGCAAGGGTTTGCAGCCTGCGCTGACCCTCCGGAATGACGATGTCCTCAAGCAGATCGATTTCGATCCGATCGAAAACCACGGTCAAATCAATCGCCCCCGCATAGTCCTGGCCGAGGACCCCTTTCACCGCTGCACGCAGCATCTCCGGCCTGCCTCGAGTCGCAATAACGACACTAACGCTCGGCGCGTGCACGCCTTGTTGGTCTGTCACGGTTGGCCACCTCTGCGCCTCTAGTGCGTGTACGGGTACGCGATTGACGACGAAACATTTAGAAAGCGAACGCTGCATTGCCGCGACCGTGGCGTCAGTGTAACCGATGAGAGGAGCGCAACGCGGGCGTCAATTTGGACGTAGCCCCGGACTGGGGGCGCATCGTTATCGCGGCAGCGAGCATTGCCACCAGTAGGCCCGTTGTCATGATCCCGTAGTAGGTCGACTCGACGATAACCACCAGCAACACCGTGTTGCACGCCTCACGCACCGGTTCCCGTTCCCGGATCGATCTGAAAAACGCCCAGACGAGCCACCCCATGAAGAGCACCGCGCCCGGGAATCCGTGCGAGAACATCACCATCCACAATTGCCCCTGGGTACCGACGGAAGGAATGCCGGGGGATGCCGATGGTCGCGGAGCACCGAACCCGAACAGAGGTGATTCCAGAGCGCGAGTGAACGTCTCCTCGTAGAGGCTCGCCCGATCTTGCGTCGATGAACTCGTCTCGACTCGTTGAGTCAGCCGCTGCTCGATCGGAAGCACGGAGAAGGCCGCCACGACCAGAAGGGCCAGTCCGGCCAGGGCGAGAATAACCTTCACATTGCCGCGCGCAATCGCTCGCACGCTGATATAGACGGCAGCAAGGCCGAGACCGAGAAACATTCCCCGGTTCAAGGTGAGCAAAGCCGGAACTATTGAGACGGGGACGGCCAGGAGCAACCACCAGAATCGTCGCTCCCGCCGCACGAGGATGAGGTAGGCGACCACGATCGGCGTGAGCATCGAGTACGCGTTGCCCCAGCCATTTGTGTAGAGAAAGGGCGCGCTCGGTCTCGGATCAAGCTTCAGCCACCCTGTCGGGTTGTATTGCGTCACTTTGCGCACAACCATTTCCTGCACGAGCTCATTCGATGTGATCGATGACGGAAGTACGAGACCGAACGGGGTATGCACGGAGAGAAGGGGGAAGAACACCCCTACATATCCACCAACGACGACGATGAGCCAGAACACCGTGAGCACCCCGGCGATATAGCGCACGGTCAGGTTCTTTCTCGCGTTGTAAACGTAAACGAACGCGACGGTTACGGCGAGGTAGAGCAGCGCACGGTAAATAAAACCGATCAGACGCCCTCCGCTATCGATCCCCACCACCGAGCACACCATCCACACGAGAAAGAGCAGCCAGATTCCGAACCCGCGCGGCACGTCGACGTGACGTTGGCGCAGGAGATAAAATACCATGACCGCCGCCAACACGATCCATATGGCTTCACCAGGACCTAGCAGCCACCAAACGGGAAAGAGAACGAACATTGAGGTAAAAGGCCACCGAGGAAGCTGATCTATCGGCTGAGAGCCGTCAACGCTCACATCAACGCTGCCCTCGGTACCGCCGACGGCGTGCCGCTGTGCGAACCCATCTGCCATGCTCGTGGTCTCCTCTTGCGGACGAAAAACGCTTTTTGACATCACATTCGGTGCTTGGGGACATTAGTATATGGAGCGATTCCCCCGCAAGGGCGCGGATCCGGTTGAATTCGACCGACGCAACCAGTGCTTTGGAGCAAGCGACTCGCACCGGACCGATGTTAGGGGTACACAGAATATGTCCCAACCAGCAGATGGATCGGCACTGGGCCTGGAGTATTACGGCATAGTGCTCCGGCGACAGTGGCGCGTGATTGTGGGCGGAGTGGTACTCGGAGCTCTGGTGGCCGGGGCATTTCTCGTCATCATTCCGTCGACGGCCACCGCCACCACCGATGTGACTATCAACATCATTTCGACTGACCCGTTCAACGCTAGCAAGCAGGCTTCCGGCCTTCTTGACGGCACGACGGAAACCCAGATCGCCACGTCATATTCCGTCGCCAAAGACGCCGCCGAGCAAATGGGGTCGGAAGTTAGCGCCACCGAGGTGCGTCGCAACGTTGAAATCGCCGCCGTCACCGGAGCGTCGGTCGTGCACATCGCGTTCACGTCCCCGACTGCATCCGGGGCGCACATGGGCGCTGACGCTATCGCAGACGCCTACCTGGCTTATCGCACCGCACAAGCGCAATCAAAGCTCAACGCGATCCTGCAGGGCATCGAAGCTCGCCGCAGCGCGCTCGGCGCCGACCTCGCAGACGCGAACTCCCGCATCAGTTCGTCGGCCCCGAGGAGCGCGGGGGCGAACCAAGCAACGAGCGATAGCGCCCTCATCACCATCGAACTCAACACGCTCCTCACGCAAAAGGGCGTGTTGTCACAAATTGACACTGCCGGTGGCTCGGTTCTCACCACAGCCTCCCAGAACGACATCACCATGAATCCCGACATGATGCAGACGCTCGGGGCCGGACTACTGGCTGGAGGGGTCCTCGGACTCATCGCCGCGTTCGCGATCAACCCGCGTGACCGTCGGCTGCGGAACGCCTTGGAAGTATCGCGGGCAACGGATTTCCCCGTGCTCGCGGACATCCGCTCGAAGAGCGCGTCAATCCCGGAGAGCCGAGGGACTCTCGAGCTGCTGCGGACCGCCCGTGAACGCATCCTCACCGACCTCCCGATCAATACCCGCGTCATGGCAATCTTTGACGACACCGGGGGTCGTTTTCCCTCCGACATTCCAATCAATTTGGCCCTGGTTCTAGCCCAAAGCGGTCTAACGACCCACCTGATCCTGCCGCGCTCATCTGACGTCTTCTCCACAACACTCCACACCAATTTAGATCTCATCGAGCCCCGCCCTGACGAGTCGGGGGTCACCTATCGGTCGCGCATCTCTCACAACCTTGATGTCACCTTCCCGGCAGCCTCAGGACGGGCGAGCGACTCGAACTTGGACTTGGACTTGGACTTGGACTTGGACTTGGACTTGGACTTGGACTTGGAAGTTTCAAAATTTATACGCAAGAGAGTGGACGAACTCCGCACGGAGGAGCTGTATTTCTTGGTAGTCGACCGAGCAGCCCCGCGATCCAGCGTTCTTGCCGCCTTGCGCCTCTCCGAGGCCGCGATCGTGGTGGTCGGTCTGCATCACAGCAAGGTCGACGGAGTCGCGGATATCGTCACCGAATCCGCCCGTCTGGGAACCGCCTTTCTCGGCACGATCACTGTGCCCCAGGAGCGCAGCCTCCCCGCGCCGAACGGTTCGACCGCGCCAGACATGCACGACCGTAAGAGCAGCGACGCTGATTCCCGCGCAGTATCATCGCCGGCACAGAAATGAGCACGACGGACCATCAAGCGGTGCGCACGAGCGTCTTGCGCGTACCCGTTGATCCGTTCGGGCAAGATCAGATCGTCGACATCGTCATGAAATGGACCGACGGGCCGCACACACACGTCGCCATCGGCGTGAATGCCATGGTCTGCAACATAGCGGCGACGAATGACGACTTTCACGGGAAGGTCATGGCGGCGGATCTCAGCTACGCCGATGGCCAGTCCGTTGTTTGGGCGGCGCGACTTCTCGGCGGACGCGTTCCGGAGCGAGTCGCAACGACCGATCTCATTGATGCGCTTGCATCGATCTCAGCGTTGACCGGCAAGAAACTTTTCTTCTACGGCGGTAAACCCGGAGTGGCGGAGCGTGCCGCATCCCAGCTGCGTCACGTTCACCCGGATCTGCAGGTTGCAACCCGAGACGGCTACGTTTCGCATGACGGGATGCCCCAGCTGATTGATGAGATCAACGCTTCCGGGGCTCACATCCTGTTCGTGGGGCTGGGCGAACCACGGCAACAGGATTGGGTATCCCAGTATCGCGACCGACTCACGGTTCCCGCCATTCTGACCTGCGGCGGCTTGTTCGACTGGGTGAGCGGCGACAACAAGCGTGCTCCCGCCTGGATGATTGCGGCTGGGCTCGAGTGGCTCTGGCGGCTGATCATCGAGCCACGGCGGCTCGCTTCCCGGTATCTTCTGGGCAATCCGGCTTTTCTCTACCGCCTCGGCAAGCAGGTAGTGAGCGTGCGGCGTGGGTCAGCCAGGTGACGTGAGTGCTTCAGAGCTAGAATCCCGCGCACAGGATTCGCGGCTGATCGCGCGTCAGGGGGTCGCGAGCTTTCTGGGGTCGGCGACCAGCGCGATCATGGGCTTCATCCTGATCGTCGTTCTTGCCCGCACTCTCGGCGACGTTGGTTCCGGTGTTGTTCTGCAAGCCATCGCCGTTTTCACCATCGTGTTGAGCCTCGCCCGCGCCGGAATGGACTCCGCCGCGGTGTGGATCATGCCGCGCCTCGTCGCGCACGATCCGGTGCGGATTCGGAGCGCCCTCGGCACGATGTTTTTCGTGACGGCGATCAGCAGTTCGGTGTGCGCCGTCGCCACGGCGTTGCTGGCCCCCGGCTTTGCTCTGAGTGGAGACAGCCATTCCGACGAGGTCGTGCGCGCTGTGACGGTTGCCGGTTGGTTTCTTCCGGCCGGAGCGCTCCTCCTGGTTGCCTTGGCCGTGACGCGAGGTCTCGGAGGCATCGTCCCCTACATGGGTGTCGGAAGCGTTGGGCTGCCAGTAGTGCGCTCGATAGTGGTATGGCTGGCCGCCACCGCGGGTGGGTCTTTTGTCGCAGTGACGTTGGCTTGGGCAGCACCTCTGCCAGTTGCACTCATCGCCGTCCTGATCATCGTGAGATTTCAAGTTCGTCGACACGAGCGGGCCGCCGAGACGCGCGGTTCGTGGCGCCCGATCGCGGCGCTGCGGCAAAGCATCTTGAGCTATGCACTACCCCGCACGGTGTCGGCCGGACTCGAGCAGACCCTCATCTGGCTTGACGTGATCATGGTCGGTGTGATCGCGGGTTCGGCGGCAGCGGGAGTCTACGGAGGAGCGAGTCGGTTCGTCGCCGCCGGATTGGTTATCGATACTGCGCTTCGGATCGTGGTCTCGACGCGCTTCAGCACCCTCCTCTTTGAGAAGAAACTTGTGGAGGTTGAAGCGCTCTATCGGGTCGCCGCCACCTTCCTCGTGCTTTTCGGCACGCCGATTTACTTGCTCCTTGCCGTCTTCGCCCCCATCGTACTGAGTTGGCTCGGACCCGGATTCGAGCAGGGATCGACGGCCCTCGTCATTCTGTGCGTCGGCGCCACCCTTGCTTTCACTGCAGGAAACATCCACTCGGTGCTCCTGATGAGCGGGCGAAGCGGGTGGGCGGCTATCAATAAGGGAGTCGTGCTTCTGGTCAATGTGGCCGGCAACCTGGTTCTGATTCCGCTCATCGGCATCACCGGTGCGGCTCTGTCCTGGGCGTTTTGCATGTTGCTCGACGCGACGTTGGCGGTGATCGAGGTGCGGCGATTCCTCGGCATCCGAATGGGAATCGGTACAATCGCCTACGCACTGCTCGTGCCGGTCGTCACATTCGGCGCTCCAGCAATCACCCTGAGGCTGACCATTGGGGCTACGTTTCTGGCGCTCGTTCTCGCAGCCGCAGTAGGGGCGATTCTGTTCGTCGGATGGTGTGCGCTCGATCGAAAGAGGCTGCACCTGCACGATCTTCGCATAATCACCCGACGGCGCTAGCGCGTCTTCTCCACCCTCTATCGAAGCGATCATCAGGAGATTGCCCGAAAGGGGGGTGTCGGGTGCGAAGCAGACGCGTAGTGTGTGCTTTATGTTGAAATTTCGTCAGCTTCTCTCCGGTGTCAGTTTCGACCCAGAGCACCCTGCGGACTCAATCTGCAGGAAATTTCGCCTGGATTCGCTACCGGTCTTTCCGTTGCGAGCCACATCTGCTCAGCGCTCGCGTCACGCCGACCTGTTCCCATCAGACGAGAGAATATTCGCATGAGCGCGCCCGCGGGCTCCCCGACGCCCGAAGACGGCGTCACCCAAAAGCCGTCAGTGCGGCGCAGCGATACACGGAAGCGAATCGCTTGGGTCACAGTTGCCCTGCTCGCAACTGTCGCGGTGGTCGGCGTGGCCTGGGACGCTTGGCCTGCCGGGAAGAGTAGTACCGCCGAGGGGGCCACTGCGACGCCTAATCAGCCGGACGAAGCATCAACGTCTACGCCGACTCCAACGCCGACTCCAACGCCGACTCCAACTCCGACTTCGACTCCGACCTCAACTCCGAGCGCACCAATTCCGACGTCCTCGCCCAGCACACCGGCGACGCACAGCCCCCCTCCGCTGAAAGATGCCACTGTCACGGTGTCAGAGTTTCTTGCTGCCACCGTGATCATCGCACCGGACGCTCCGGATACCGCCGACCAGTTAGCAAAGGTGGCAGCCGGTTCCATCATCGCTGAAATCGAGAATGATCAGCAGGAACTGGTCGCCAACGGTTGGACGCAGGAGGGCACGCCGGTAGTGGACTCGTTGAGCATTGTGAGCAATGACGCCACCGCGACGCCGCCGAGCGCTGTCGTTCAAGCGTGCATCGACTCCAGCGCGGTAGTCACCTTCGATTCCGACGGCAAGCCGCTGGCTGGACCAGGAGATGCGAAGCCCGACCGGGCGCTGAACATCTTCAAGCTGCAGCACGACGGTACTTCCTGGCGCGTGACAGCACGCTCCTTCCCCGACGACACCACGTGCTGACCGCTAGCACTCCCCGATTCGTAATAGTCCCCTGAAAACGCCGCCATTCCCAACAAGGAGAATTGATATGACGCTTACCCCAGGCGTTTCGAATCGTTCGATGGCTTCACGCTTGGGGCCGCTTCTAGCGGCCGGCATCGTGTTGATGTCCGTGCTCGTACCGACAAGCAGTAACGCTGCGACAAGCATTCCGGCGCCTGACGGGCTGTCGTCTGCCACAGCGGCAGCGTCATGTTGGGAAGTCAAGCAGCTCACGCCTGCGGCGCCGAGTGGCGTGTATTGGCTGGGAACTCCCACACTGGGCGCACCACAACAGTTCTACTGCGATCAGGTCACGAGCGGGGGCGGTTGGGTTCTGGTCGGGCGCGGCCGTGAGGGCTGGTCGCAATCAAATGAAGGCGCGGGAACACCAGCGGACGTTCGCGGCACGATCACCGGCCAGGCCGCGTTCGCACCGAAACAACTCTCCAGCAAAGTGATCGGCGGCCTACTCAACGGCCAGCAGGTCAAAGCGCTCCCCGATGGAATTCGACTCAGCCGAGCAACCAACACCGCAGGCACGACCTGGCAGGAGTCCACGTTCGCTTTCTCCTCACCGCGGGTTGAATGGTCGTGGATGTTCGGCAATGTCCAGCGCCTCGCCTCGTGGAAAATCGGGACGGTTACGGGTACCACCGGCCTGACTCAGGCGTTCGGTTCCGGCACCACCCAGGACCGAATTGAAACGGCGACAGGAGCAACCCCCGGCTACTCACCAGGATTCGGGTTCGGCAGTGCCGCTCGGGGCACTCCCGACGCGAGCAGCTATATCTGGGCGTCAAGCACGACCGCGGGGTATCCGCGACCGTTCACCCAGGTGTACCTGCGTCCAAAGCTTTTGAGTTCGACCATCTACGGTGCAATTCCCGACCGGGGAACGGAAAAAGTCGAGCAGACCGGCGTTGCGGAGAGCTTCGCTGTCCCCACCGCCTGGGGTGTCAGTGGAATCGGTGCCGGACCGAATACCGTGGAGGGCAGCAACGAAGTTTCCGCGTTCGCAGAGAGCAATGGCGTCGTGTACGTCGGCGGAAACTTCCTCACCGTGCAGAAGACGGCTGCAGGTGGATCCCAGGTCGCACAGGCGTATCTAGCCGCCTTCGACGTGAAGACGGGTGCGTGGATCTCCTCGTTCAGGCCCACCTTTGACAAACAGGTCAAGGCCCTCGCCGTCTTACCCAACGGAAATCTTGCCGTCGGCGGATTTTTCGGCCAAGTGAACGGACAGTCGCGTCCGGGGCTGGTCGTACTGAACCCGACGACCGGCGTCACCGCCACCGACTTCACAACACAACTGACTAACAGTCTGAGCGGCGGGGTGCCCATTGTCCGGGCGCTCGACGTGCAGAATGACTGGCTGTACATCGGCGGCACGTTCACACACATGACCGGCGGCACGGCGACCAGTCAGGTTTACTTGCGCTCTGCCGGTCGGGTCTCGGTCAGCAACGGAACGCCTGATTCGACCTGGAATCCGGAGTTCAACGGCACTGTGGTCTCGCTCGACGCCTCCTCGATCGGTGACCGCGTGTATTTCGCCGGTTTCTTCAGCGCCTCAAAGGCGACGGCAGCCGTGAAGGGCGCCGTAATCAACACATCCGACGCGTCGGTCATCCCATGGACGATCAATTTTTCCAGCACGAAAGCCAACTATCAGCAAACTGTCAAGGAAGTAGGAGGCATCGTTTGGATCGGCGGATCAGAACATATGCTGTACAGCTATGACCGCACTGCAATGACGGAAAAGAGCAGCAATGTCGGCAATGCCGGAGGTGATTTCCAGGCCATCTCGACTGACGGCTCGGTCATCTACGGCGGCTGCCATTGCTTCTTCTCGAACTATCACGGCTCGCACACCTGGCCGTCGGTGGGCACCGGCTGGACTCAAGCGACGAAGATCAGTAGCGCCGGCGCTTGGGACAATGTGACCGGAGCACCGCTCCCGCAGTTCAGCCCGATCGTGAATCAGCGAGTCGGCGCGGGCGCCTGGGCACTCTTCAATGACTCATTGGGGAACACCTGGTTTGGCGGGGACTACACGGCGTCGGTGAAAGCCGGGTTCGTTCGCCAATGGTCCGGGGGGTTCGTGCGATTCGCTCATAACGATTCGCAGGCGCCGACCGTACCGTCGGCACTCACGGTCTCGACATCGGCTAGCGGTGACACCCTCAATTGGTCCGGTTCGTCTGACGCTCGTGGAGCCGTGAGCTACCAGATTCTGCGGAACGACAGGGTAATTGCGACGGCACCGTCCCTCAGTATCACTGTCGCAGCCGCCCCTGTTGGCACGAAGTACTTCGTTCGAGCCGTTGACGGTTCAGGAAACTGGTCGTCAAGCACGCCGGCTGCCCTAGTCTCAACGACGCCCCCGCCCGGTTCAGGCAATCCCATCCTGATCGACGCCGGAAGTACGTGGAGTTACTACTACTCGACGACGGACCCAACTGCCGGCTGGCAGGCGCCTACCTATGACGCCTCAAGCTGGTCAACCGGTCCAGCCCCGATCGGCTGGGGACACACGACCCTGGGCACGACTCTCTCGAGGGTTGCACCTCAAGCCCTCACCTCGTATTACCGCAAGTCATTCAGTGTGGCCGATGCATCGAAAATCGCCTCAGTGAAGCTGACGACACGCGCGGACGATGGGATCGTCGTCTACGTGAATGGCGCAGAGGTGGTGCGTACGAACATCGGAACCGGCACGGTAACGTCATCGACCTACGCCACATCGGCTATTTCGGCCACGAACGCGCTGGCAAACCCGGTAACGGTCACGGTACCGGGATCTGCGTTCGTGACCGGGACGAACCTGATCACGGCTGAGGTGCACTCCAATTACCGCGCTACCCCGAGCGCTAGCTTCGAGCTAACGGCCGTGGTGCAGTAAGTCAATGGGTAAGCAGGACGAGGAAAGAATCCCATGACACGCTCTTCACTAGCGTTACCGGTGCCGACGGCATTGCCGGTGCCGACGGCATTGCCGGTGCCGACGGCATTGCCGGTGCCGGAAGCCTCGCCGGCGCCGGAAACATCGGCATTGCCGGCATCGGACGGCACCTCCCGACCTGCCGTTGAAACCGAACGCGCCTTCCGCGCCGCTCTCCGCGGCCTGCGCACCGCGCAAAAGCCGGGCAACGGAGTACCTGCGTATACCCGATGGGTCAATCGGCGTCTTGCCCGATTCGCGGCGGCGTTGGCGTACTCCCGCGGTTGGTCGGCGAATGCTGTCACAGCCACTTCCGCGCTCTTCTCGGTAG
Organism: Cryobacterium sp. Hz9; assembly: GCF_004402825.1. Classification (NCBI taxonomy): domain Bacteria; kingdom Bacillati; phylum Actinomycetota; class Actinomycetes; order Micrococcales; family Microbacteriaceae; genus Cryobacterium; species Cryobacterium sp. Hz9. Next base: position 19,506 of record NZ_SOFC01000024.1, on the reverse strand, counting down.
GTGGTCTATCACTCCTTATAGCGCTTCCCCCGAGCGTTGGAAGCGGCGTCGGAGCAGCGGTTCTTCTGGCGATCGGCTACGTTCTAGATTCAGCCGACGGCCAGGTCGCGCGCTTGGGAAAAAACGGCGGCCCATCGGGCGAATGGCTCGACCACGTAGTCGATGCCATGCGCACACCGGCAATACACCTCGCCGTGCTCATCGGGCTGTATGCCGTGCCCGGAATCGGAACCTGGCCGCTTCTGATCGCCATCGGGTACTGCCTAGTGAGCTGTGGTCAGTTCCTTAGCCAGATTCTGTCGGAACAGCTGGCCGGCCCCGCCGTGCCGGTATCCGACACCGCCGGGGTCAAGCAATCGCTGGTGCTCGTACCGACCGACACCGGCACACTCTGTTGGATCTTTCTACTCTGGGGCGCGCCGACCGTTTTTGTCTGGGTCTACGCCCTCATGTTCCTGCTCAACACGGTGCATGCCGCGATCTCAATGCGCAGAAAGTATGTTCGGCTCGTCGCGCTCAATCAGCAGTTCGCCCGTGGATGAGTAAAGCCGTCTACTATTCCGTGGCGAAACGGTCGGTCGCCTCGATGATGGCGTCGAGGATGCCGGGCTGGTCGAAGGCATGGCCAGCGTCGGGTATCAGGTGGAATTCAGCCTCCGGCCAGTTCTTGTGCAGGTCCCACGCAGTGAAGGCCGGGGTGCACATGTCGTAGCGACCCTGCACGATCACGCCGGGGATGTCGGCGAGGCGGGAGGCGTTGTCGATGAGTTGGTTCGGGGTGAACCAGCCCCTGTTGGCGAAGAAATGGTTCTCGATGCGGGCGAACGCCACTGCGAAGGCGGGGTCGGAAAAGTGCGCAACCTTGGCGGGCTCCTGCAGCAGGGTGATCGTCGAGGATTCCCAGGTGGCCCACGCCACGCCGGCACGCTGGCGAACGAACTGGTCGGGATCGTGCAGCAGGCGGCCGTAGGCCTCGATCAGGTGGCCGCGTTCATTCTCGGGAACCGGAGCGAGGAACGACTCCCACAGGTCGGGGTAGATCGCGGCGGCACCGCCCTCGTAGAACCAGTCGAGTTCGACCGGGCGCAGGGTGAAGATACCGCGCAGGACGAGTTCGGTGACCTTGTCGGGGTACGTTTGGGCGTACGCGAGCGCGAGGGTGCTGCCCCAGGATCCGCCGCAGACCAACCAGCGGTCAATGCCGAGATGCTCGCGTATTTTCTCCAGGTCAGCTACGAGGGTCCACGTGGTGTTGACGCTCAGGTCCACGTCGGACTCGCTCGCGTGGGGGGTGCTCGAGCCGCAGCCGCGCTGGTCGAACAGGATGATGCGGTATTTCGCCGGGTCGAATACCCGACGCTGGTCGGGGCCGGAAGCGCCTCCCGGGCCGCCGTGCAGATAGACCGCCGGCTTACCGTCGGGATTGCCGGAGGCTTCCCAATAGATGGTCTGATTGTCGCCGACATCGAGCATGCCGGTCTCATAGGGGTCAAGCTCGGGGTAGAAAGTACGCATACCCCGAGCCTATTCCCCGGCACTAAACGATCGCCACGTGCGACGATAGATCATGGCTAGCACATCTCTCACGGAGGCCGAGCTTGGGCACTTCGACCAGGAGCTCAGGGATCAGCGCGACTCGACCGAGATTGAGCTGAACAGGCTGGCGGAATCGCTCGCGAACGTACGCGAAGCGCGAAGCGATGGATCGGCCGACGACGAGCACGATCCGGAAGGTCCGACCCTGTCGAGTGACTGGTCGCGAATCGTCGGTGTTCACCGCGAGTTCCGCGAGAAAGTCGCCGCGATCGATCGTGCGCTGGCCCGCATTGCTGACGGGAGTTTCGGTACGTGCATCCGATGCGGAAGAGGCATCGGGGCCGCCCGGCTGTTGGCCCTCCCGACGGCGGAACTGTGCATCGACTGTGCCCGGGAGGTCGAAGGCCACAACCGGTAGCGGAGTCGGTCGACGGTCACTGCCCCGCGAGGCCGAGTTCGTAGGCCAGAATGACCGCCTGAACCCGATCGCGGACGCCGAGTTTGTGCAGGATGCGGCCGACATGCGTCTTCACGGTCGATTCGGAGAGAAAGAAGCGCTCGGCCAGTTCGGTGTTGGAGAGCCCCTCAGCTAGGGCGAGAAAGACTTCGGTCTCGCGTTCGGTGAGCGCTCCAAGCGCCGTGGGGTCACCGGCAGTACCAGCTTCGGCCTGGGGCAGTTTGGTACCGAACAGGTCGAGCAGGCGTCGGGTCACCCGCGGTGAAACGGATGCTTCTCCCGAGGCCACCGTGCGGATCGCGGCGATCAGCTCCCCCGGTTCGGCGTTCTTCAGCAGAAAACCACTCGCGCCGGCACGCAGCCCTCCGAAGGCGTACTCGTCCAGATCGAAGGTCGTGAGAATGATGATCCGGGTGTTCGGCTGGGCTGTCATGATCTGCCGGGTAGCCTCGATACCGTCGACGTCCGGCATGCGCACGTCCATCAGGATGACCTGGGGGCGCAGGCTTGCGGCGAGCGAAATCGCCTGGGCACCGGAGCCAGCCTCTGCGACCACGGAGAAGTCCTCTTCGGCTTCGAGGACCATGCGAAACCCTACGCGCAACAGCGCCTGGTCGTCGGCGAGCATGATGCTGATCGGTGCGGAATGGGGGGTCATGATTCGTCTTCAAATCTCAGGGTCGCATGCACGCGCCAGCCGTCGTGGAGTCCCGGCGCCGCCTCGAAGATTCCGCCGTAGATCGCGACGCGCTCCTGCATTCCGATCAGGCCGCGGCCAAAGCCCTGGACACTGGCTACTGCCGCCGGTCGGCCGTTGTCGCTTATCGTGATCTGCGCTGTCCCGGGAGAGGAGGTCAGACGCACGGTCACCCTGGTCGGCGTATCCGCATAGCGCAACACGTTCGTCAATGACTCCTGGATGAGCCGAAAGATGGTCAGCTGCACGCTCGCGTTGCTCGGCTCTCGGCCGCTGCGTTCCCAGGACGACCGGAAGCCCGGTCGATCGGAAGGACTCGACGAGGTCGGCGAGTTGGTCGATGCCCGGCTGCGGAGCTCGCGGAGCCGGCTCGGTCTCAACTTCGAGCACCCCGAGCAGGCGGCGCATCTCGGTCATCGACCGGCGCCCGGTGGCCGCGACGTCGAGCATTGCAGCGCGGGATCGTTCGACGTCCTTCGGTGCGATCGCGTGGGCACCGTCGGCGAGCGCCACCATGACCGAGAGACTGTGCGCGACCACATCGTGCATTTCACCGGCTATTCGGGTGCGCTCCGAGATGCGGGCGAGCTGCGCCTGCTGGTCACGTTCGCGGGTCAACTGCGCGGCCAGGTCAAGCAGCGACGCCACGTAGCGCTTGCTGTTGCCCATGTTGACGCCGACCAGCGTCGCGGCGAGCAGCATGATCGCGGATTGGCTGGCGACGGGGATCCACGGGACCTCGGCCGGGTTGTCGGTGAGCCAGGCGGCCAGTCCGGCCAGCAGAACGGATACGCTGAAACCGATCCAGGCGCTCCGCACGTTCGAGTACACCGCGACCGCATAGAGCGCGAGGAGCTGTGCGATCAGGTGTACTTCGCCATAGTCAGCAAAGGTGACCAGGCCCATCCAGGTCAGGGCGAGGACCAGCAGGGGCATCCGTCGTCGAAAAAGCAGTGCTACGGCCAGCAGCACCATGATGCCGGCGTTGAGCAGGACGGCCGTGAGCGGAGCCGGGTCGTCATTCAGAGCGTTGAGCACGAGGGTGAGCGCCATCGGCACGACGTAGATCGCCGTGATGAGGCCGTCGGCCGGGTGGGGATGACGGTTCCAGAACCGCCGAACAATGCCGGGCGGGGTCGGCAGGCGCAGCTCTCCCCCGGACGCCGGTGCGCGCCCGGGGGGAGAGATGTTGGTGCTCATCTGTCGACTCTACGTGGCGCGGATGGTCAGGCGTCGCGGCGTTTGAGCAACAGCGCGGCTGTTCCGAGACTCACCGCCACCCAGGCGAGTACGACCAAAAAGGCCTGCCAGGATTCCATGCTGTTGGGAGCGGTCATCTCGGAGCCGGCTACGGTAAGCATGAACGGTACGATGTCGGCAACCCACTTGACGAGTAGTGAAAACAATGACACAACCGTCGGCAGGAGCAGGATGATGCCCAGCACCGTCGCGATGCCGCCAGCGCTGCTGCGCACGATCGTGCCGATACCAACTGAGAACACTGCGATGAGCGCGAGGAACAGCACGTTGCCAAGCAATGGCATGATCACGTCGACGTCGAACAGGCTTGCAGTGACGTCCTTGGCTCCCAGGATGGGAGTGGCCACGAGGAACGAGCCGACCACACTGAACAGGCCCACCAGGAAGGTGAATCCGAACAGCACGATTACCTTCGCCCAGAGCGCGGGCAAGCGGCCCGGCACCGCGGTGAGCGTCGATTTGATCATGCCGCTGGAATATTCACCGCTGATCGAGAGCACGCCAAGAACCGCGACGATCATTTGGCCGAGGCCCAATCCGGTCGTGGAGACGAGCACGAACATCTGCGCGTTATCGACGGCCAGGGCGGCACCGGTGGCCGGGTCGAATCCGGCCGTTAGCGGGGACAAGGCGAAGGACATCGCCACGGCGAGTCCGAGGGATGCTACGACGACGAGGGAAAAGGTCCAGTAGGTGGAGCGCAGGCTCCAGAGCTTGATCGATTCAGACTTGAGCAGGCCGCTGAAGCTGAGCCCGGAGCCGGTTGAAACGTAGGCTGCCGGAGAAGCGGATTGCGTTGTCTGGTGGGTCTGGGTGCTCATCGAGCGACCTCCGCTTCGGTGTGGGAGGAGGCATCGCCGGTGCGATACTCCACTTCGTTCTGCGTGAGTTTCGTATAAGCGTCTTCGAGGGAGGCGTTCACCGCCGAGAGCTCGTGCAGGGAGATCTGGGCGGCAGCGGCACGGTCGCCGATCTCGTTCACGGTCAGTCCGCTGATCTCGAGCACGTCCTGCTCGACGTTGGTGATGGTGACATCTTCCTGTGCCAGCAGGGCGGCGAGGGCCGCCGAGTGCGGGGTGCGCACGCGAACCGTGTTCTGCGCAGCCGAGGCGATGATATCGGCGACCGAGGCATCCGCTATCACCCGACCGCGGCCGAGCACGATGATGTGGTCGGCGGTGAGCGCCATCTCGCTCATCAGGTGCGAGGAGAGCAACACGGTGCGGCCCTCGGCGGCGAGCTGTTTGGTGAGCGTGCGCACCCATTGCACGCCCTCGGGGTCGAGGCCGTTGACCGGCTCGTCGAGGATGAGCGTGGCCGGGTCGCCGAGCAAGGCAGCGGCGATGCCGAGGCGCTGGCCCATGCCGAGAGAGAATCCGCCGACGCGCTTGCGGGCGACGGACTCCAGACCGGTGAGGTTGATGACCTCGTGCACTCGACTGGTGGGGATGTTGTGGGTCGCGGCCATGGCACGCAGGTGGTTGTACGCGCTGCGACCGGTGTGCACGGCCTTGGCGTCGAGCAACACGCCGACCTCGCGCAGTGGCGCTTTGTGCTCGTGGTACGGCTTACCGTTGACGATGACCGACCTAGCGCTGGGTCGGTCTAGACCCACGATCATGCGCATTGTGGTGGACTTGCCCGCGCCGTTCGGCCCGAGAAAACCGGTGACCTTGCCGGGCTGCACCGTGAAGTCGACCGCGTCGACCGCGGTCTTGCTTCCGTAGTGCTTGGTCAGGGACTGTGCCTGGATCACGACTGCCTCATTCCGTTGGTGGGTGAGGCCCCGTTTCACTGCACTGAAGCCCCCATACCAAACGGTATGGTTTGCCCCTAATGTGGCGCATCAACCGTGGGGATGGTTGTGCGCCATCGGTGTCGTACCTGAGTACGATGCGCGCCGGCCTACCGTTTGATCGACTTTTCGGGTGCGGGAGCGGCTCCCGACGCCCGCTGGTCAGCGTAGTAGTCGCGCGCCTCGTTCTGGCGTTCACGCTCAATACCGCTCGCGATCGTAGCCCGCAGGTGATCTGGCGAATAGCCGAACGCGTCGACGAGATCGAGGGCATGCGGCCGAATGCGCGCGATCAGCCGGTCGATGTAGGCCGTGACGGCCTGGGCCCGCTGGGCGGAGAGCCGACCGTGAATGAGGTACCAGGCCAGGTTCTTCTCGACCAGGCCGAGGCCGAACAAGTTGCGCAGCCAGGTGAGCACCTGCTTGGTTCCGGCATCCGTTGTGGCGTCGAGCGCCCGGGTGAACGACTCCCACTGCAGTAGTTCTCCGTGGGCGCGTGCTGCCTCGATGAGCTCGTTCTGGTGCGCATTGAACAGATCGGCTGCTTGCTTACTGGGCAGCTTGGTGGCACCGCGCAGCTTGCCGGCGACCTCGCCGATCATACTCTCGACCCGATCGGTGAGCAGCTCGCGCTGCACGTCGGCATCGCGGAGGGCACCGACGGAGCGGGCGGTGGATCCGCGGTCGAACACCGTCTGCCCGAGGGTGCGCAGGCCTGTGCCGTGGTAGGCGCGACCGGCGGCGTGCTGTACGACGTAGCGCGCGAGGGCTCCTGCATCCGCTGTTGCGAATTTGCGGCTGTAATCGGTGAGCAGACGCTTGGCGACGAGCTGCAGCAGCACGTTGTTGTCGCCCTCGAAGGTCGCGAAGATGTCGAGGTCGGCGCGCAGCCCCACGAGGCGGTTCTCAGCCATGAAGCCGGCGCCGCCGCAGGCTTCACGGGCCTCCTGCAGGGTGTCAAGTGCGTGCCAGGTGGAGAGCGGCTTGAGCGCGGCAGCGAGGGTCTCGAGGTCTTGCCGGTCATCGTCGGTGTCGGCCTTGCCGCTGAACACGTCGTCGAACTTCACCAGAAACTCGTCGTGCGCGAAGGTCTGGGCGTACGTCGTGGCAAGGCGCGGAAACAACCGGCGCTGGTGCCGCTGGTAGTCGAGGATGACCTCCTCGTCGGTGTCGCTGCCGGCGGTGAATTGGCGACGCTGGCTTCCATAGGTGATCGCGATGGTCAGGGCGAGAGCGGATGCCGCGGTAGCGGCCCCGTCGAGCGACACGCGCCCCTGAACCAGCGTGCCCAGCATCGTGAAGAATCGACGACCGGGGCTTGATATCGGGCTGGAGTACGTGCCGTCCTCGGCGACGTCGCCGTACCGGTTGAGCAGATTTTCACGCGGGATGCGCACGTCGGTGAAGTGCAGTCGGCCGTTGTCGATGCCGTTGAGGCCACCCTTCAAGCCGTCGTCCTCGCCGCCGACACCGGGGAGGAAATCGCCATCGGCGCCCCGAATGGGCAGGTAGAAGGCATGCACGCCGTGGTTGGTTCCGCGGGTGATGAGCTGTGCGAAGAGCACGGCGGCAATGCCGTCTTTCGCGGCGTTGCCGAGGTAATCCTTCCAGGCGGCGCGAAACGGGGTGTTGATGATGAACTCACCGGTGGCGGCGTCGAAGGTCGCGGTGGTCGCGATGCTCGCCACGTCTGAGCCGTGACCGATTTCGGTCATGGCGAACGCGCCCGGCACGCTCAGGTCCATGATGCCGGGAAGGTACTTATCATGGTGCGGCTTGGTGCCGAGGTGCAGGACGGCGGCGCCGAACAGGCCCCACTGCACGCCACCCTTGATCTGCAGGCTCGGGTCGGCAATGACGAGTTCTTCGAAGCCGGCAATGTTTCCACCGTGGTCGTCCTGACCGCCAAGGTGCTTGGGGAAGGCGCGCAGTACGTGGCCGTTGGCTGCGAGTACCTTGAGCTGCTCAAGAACGCGCAGCCGGTGGTCAGCCATGGAGAGCCCCTCGATGCGCTGCATATCGGGGCGCGCGGTGACTTCTCGGGCGGCGAGGCGCACGTCGGCCCAGGTGCCGAGCAGCTGGCGCCCGAGTTGTTCGACGTTGACTGCAGGGGCGGTCGGATCACCGATGGACTTGATGGGTCCCGTGTCGACACTGGGAACGAGGCTGGGATCGATCGTCGTCGATCGGGTGCTGGAGCGCTGTTTCGTGTCAACCATGGGTGGTCCTAACTGTTCGCGCGAAAGTCATAATCGCAACGTTAGGGCCGCATGGTCGCGGTCGTGAAACGCGCGGTGCGGGGGCAACAACGATAGCTGCCGCCCTAGGCATCCGTTTTGTAGGTTTACTACAACCTCGAGCCGTGCACACGTGCGCTCCCACACAAATAGCGTGCTGATGCGATCACGCGGAAGCGGCGACAACTTCGAGGAGGGCTTCGCCGTAGGCTTCGAGCTTCTTGGCACCGATACCGGTGATGCCGTCAAGCCCGGCGAGCGTGGTGGGACCGGCTGCGGCCACAGCGATCAGGGTTGCGTCGCCGAAGACGATGTAGGCGGGCACGCCCTGCTCCTTCGACTCGGCCGAACGCCACACCCGCAGCGCCTCGAACAGGGTCTCCTGGGACGTGCTGAGGTCGGCGGCAGCAACCTTCGCTGCGCTCGGGCGGCGGGCGGCACTGGAACGCGCGGGGCGGTCGGGTTCACGCCGCAATTGCACCGTGCGGCTGCCGCCGAGAACCAAGGCGGCAGCATCCGTTAGCACGAGGGTGCCGTATTCGCCGGAGGTGGCGAGCAGGCCCTGGGCCAGCATCTGCCGTACGACGCCGCGCCAGGCCTGGTCGCTGAGGTCGGCGCCGAGGCCCCACGTGCTCAGCTCGGTGTGCCGGTATTGGGTGGCGCGGGGCGTTTCTTTGCCGCGGAGGATGTCGATGAGGTGGCCGGCGCCGAACTTCTGATTGCGTTCGCGGTGCAGACGCACGATCGTGGAGAGCAGTTTTTGGGCGGGGATGGTGCCATCCCAGGCTTCGGGCGGTTCGAGGCAGGTGTCGCAGTTGCCGCAGGGTTCGCTGGCCTGGCCGAAGTAACGCAGCAGGTTGACCCGGCGGCAATGCACCGTTTCGCACAGCGCGAGCATGGCGTCGAGGTGGGCGGAGAGTTTGCGCCGGTGGCCGAGGTCGCCGGGTGACTCGTCGATCATGCGGCGCTGCTGCACGACATCTTGCAGGCCGTAGGCCAGCCAGGCCGTGGCCGGTGCCCCGTCGCGGCCGGCTCGACCGGTCTCCTGGTAGTAGCCCTCGACCGATTTGGGCAGGTCGATGTGGGCCACGAAGCGCACGTCGGGCTTGTCGATTCCCATGCCGAACGCGATCGTGGCGACGATGACGACGCCCTCCTCGCGCAGAAAACGGGACTGGGTGCGAGCGCGCAGGCCCGCGTCGAGCCCGGCATGGTATGGCAGCGCGTTGACGCCGTTCTGCCGCAGGAACTCGGCGGTCTGGTCGACTGTCTTGCGACTGAGGGCGTAGACGATTCCGGCGTCGCCCGGGTGCTCCGTCTTCAAGAAGGAGAGCAGCTGTTTGCGCACCTCGGCCTTGCCGACAATGCGGTACTGAATGTTGGGCCGGTCGAAACTCGCCACGAAGTGTCTGGCGTCGCCCAGCTGCAGGCGGGTCGTGATCTCCTGGTGCGTGGCATCCGTCGCTGTGGCGGTGAGGGCGATGCGCGGTACGTCGGGCCAGCGATCGGGTAGTTCGCTGAGCGCAAGGTAGTCGGGCCGAAAGTCGTGACCCCACTGCGACACGCAATGGGCTTCGTCGATGGCGAACAGGGCGATGGTTCCGCGGTCGAGAAGCCGTTTGGTGGCTTCATTGGCGAGTCGCTCGGGGGCGACGTAGAGCAAATCGAGGTCGCCGTTCAGGTAGTCGCGTTCGACCTGGCTGCGGGCCTGGGAGTCCTGGCTGGAGTTGAGAAACTCGGCGCGCACACCGACGGCGGTGAGCGCGTCGACCTGGTCTTGCATCAGGGCGATGAGTGGGGAGACGACGATGCCGGTTCCAGCACGCACGAGCGCGGGAATTTGGTAGCAGAGGCTCTTGCCGCCGCCGGTAGGCATGAGCACAACGGCGTCCTTGCCGTCGACGACCTGTGCGATGATCTCGGCCTGGTCGCCGCGGAAGGAGTCGTAGCCGAACACGGTGTGCAGGGCTTCAGCCGCGGTGGAGAACTTGCGGGTGGCGGCGCGCATCGGCGTGGCGGTGCGAGCGGCAGGCCGGTTCGGGCCGCGTGGGTTGGCATGGGGCTGGTTCGACGCGGATGCCGCGCCCGAGCGAGCCGGCTGCCGGGCGCCGTACTGCCGGTCGGCTTCGGGAGGTGGCGGTGCGTCGAAGTCGTCGGGGGCGTCGAAATCGGTCGGTGGTTCAAAGTCGTTCGGTGGTTCAAAGTCGCTGGGTGTTTCAACGTCGTCAGGGTTCCAGGGCAGCTCAGCGTTCCAACTCACCTGCATAACTTTACCCGGGCCCCCTGACACGTTCTCCCGTGCCGGTCAGATCCGCGACAGCGGGTAACTGGTTGCTTCACGGCACCTGAAGCAACCACCTACCCGCTATCGGGTGAATCAGCGGCCGCGCTTCTGGCGCAGGACGAGCAGGGTCACTGCGACGGCGAGCACTATTGCGCCGAGGGCTGCGCCGATCCAGGCGACGGTCGAGAGGGGACTGTCGCTGGCGGCTCTCGATCCGGCGTCGGTGGTGGCGTCCGTGGTGGAGGCATCCGCTTCGATCCCGCAAGACGGAGCCGTGGCCGCACCGTCGGCGAGCGACTGGCCCGGGGCCGGCTTCCAGTCGAAAGTGAACTCGTCAGAGATCGAGTGGCCGTCGGTGGAGACCGCCTGCCAGATCACCCTGTAGTGTCCGGCCGGGCCGAGCTGCGCCGCGGTTTCGATCGTTGCACCGGAGACAGTTGCGCAGCCATCCCCGTAGAACAGCGGCGCACCGGCCGGCCCGGTGACGATCATCGCGGCGCTGGAGCCGGTTCCGCCGAGATCGAGCAACAGGTCGCTCGTGGTGACCGAGAACAACTCGGGCTGCTCGGTCACCACCGAGTCGGCCGCCGGCGAGGAGCCGACGGCGTTGTTATGAGCGGATGCCGGTGCTGCACCCCAGCTCAGGGCCGCTGCCGCGACGACGACCGCGAATACGGCTCGGGCCGTGCGGCGAGCGGCCGAAGCAGTCTGCCGGCGGGTCGGCCGCTGGTGCGCAGTTCGAACGATGGAGGCTGTCGTCCCGTGGGGCGTCGAGTTGGCGCGCACGGTGCTGGACCGACTGTTTGCGGCGGGCGGTGCAGTGGCGGCACTGCGAGGGGTCGTGAACTTCATGATTGTCCTTCAGCGTGGGGTGCCCGGCGCCCACCGAACGGAGCCGGAGCGGCCTCTGCTAGTCGTTCGGTGCGGCGGGGAGAATGGTCTGGTTCGTGGCCGTGTCAGGTGAAGAGCGCGCCGGACGGCGGGCCACGATGCCGCATGGCCGACAACACGAGAACCAGGTCGCGCGGCGCGGACACTGGCGCCTCGTGCCCGATGCGAACCGGTGCCGCGACCGGCACGACCACCGATGCGGGGACGTACAGGGTACGCAGGCCCAGGCGAACGCTTTCGACGAGGCCCCAGAACGCGCGCTCCCCAAAACGCAGCACCAGAATAGTGATGATGGCGGCTCCGAGGTGGGCGCCCCACATGGTCGCACCGTCATGCGTGACATCAGCGCCCCCGCCCGGTGCGAGCGGGCCAATCAGACCGGGCAGCGCCGCATGCTGGTGCGTACCCGACGCGGCGAGGGCGGCTCCGAGCGCACCGCCGGGTGCGCCGAGTGAAAACAGGCCGTGAAAGATGAGCTGGCTGATCAACACGGATGCGGCGCCGCGCCAGAACGACAGGGTTCGGCCCGACAAAGCGACGCACACCATGCCGGCGAAGGCGAGGGACACGACGACCGCCAGCAGACCGGGCACTGAGGCACCACCGAGCGTGTGCGACAGGGCGGCGACAAAGGTCGAGGACACGGCGACGATCCAGCCGCGGGCAAAACGGGCCCAGCGTGTGTGCATGACGGCCCCTCTCCGGTCTCGTCCAGGGTGACTTTCTCCCGAGCAACTTTCCCAGAATAACTGACCGACCCTGCAAGAAGACTGGCGGGAGCTGGTGGTCGACCACGGCCGGCAAGTCGGCCGGGACCGAGCAGACCCGTCGGCTTCTGCTTGTAGGTTCAGTGCGGGGCGATGTCAAACGCGGCCGGTGAAAGAGGGCTTGCGCTTCTGTTGGAACGCGGCGAACCCCTCGCGATAGTCGCCGGTGGCGCAGAGCGTGGCCTGGGCGGCGGTCTCGTCGCTCATGCTCTGCCAGAGTCCGAGCCGTTCGTCGCGCAGTGATTGCACGATTGCTTTGCTCGCGAGAAAAGCCTGGGTGGCACCGGATGCCGCGCGTGAGGCCGCCTGCACGGTGGCCTCGGTCAGCTCCGTGGCCGGGAACACCTGGCTGAAGAGTCCGCTGGCGACGGCCTCCGCTCCGGACAAGAGGCGCCCGCTGTAGATGAGGTCAAGCGTACGGTGCGCGCCGAGGCGTTCCACGAACAGGGAGTGCCCACCCGAGTCGAGCGTGGCCCCGAGGTTCGCGAACGGCGAGCCGATCTTGGCGGTGTCGGCGATGTAGACGACGTCGGTGGCGATAAGCAGTCCAAGGCCCACCCCGAGGCAGGCACCGTGAGCGGCCGCGAAGGTCGGTGCCGGAAACCGGCTCATGCGCTGCAGCAAGGGCGTGACCAGGTTGCCGAGGTACCCGAGCACGTCGTCGGTTCGCGGGTCGACCGCCGAAATGTCGCGGCCGGCGCAGAACGCTGGCCCTTCACCCCGCAAGACCAAGGCGCGCACGCCAGCCCGCTCCGCGGTCTGGTAGGCCGCATCGAGTTCGACGATCGAGGCCTCGTCGAGGGCGTTGAGTTTGCCGGGCGCGTTCAGCACCACGTGGGCGACGTCGTTGTCTATCGAGAGCTCGATCACGGCATCCGCTTTCTTGGGCCATATTTGGGGTGAAAAGGCTAGACGTCATAGTCGACGACGACGGTGTCGGTGGTCGGGTGCGACTGGCAGGTCAGAACGTAACCGCGGGCGAGTTCTTCGGGCTCCAGCGCGTAGTTCTCGGTCATGGTGACATCACCGCTGACCAGCTTGGCACGGCAGGTGCCGCAGACTCCGCCAGCACAGGCGAACGGCACGTCGGGCCGCACACGCAGCGCCGCGTTCAGGATGCTCTCGTTCGCATTGACCGGCGTCGTCACCGTGTTGCTCTGGCCGTCGAGGGTGAATTCGATCTGGAAGGTCTTGTCCCCCGTGCCGATGATGACGGGCCGGCCACGATCGCCGTTGGCTGCCGACGGCACACCCGTGGTGAACAGTTCGAAGCGCACGCGCGCCCGGTCGACGCCGGTACTCTCGAGTGTGTCGCGGCAGAGCTGCACGAGCTCGAACGGGCCGCATAGAAACCACTCGTCGACCGCGGCCGGGCGCAGAATCGTGTCGAGCATGCGTCGAAATTTTTCCTCGTCGATACGGCCGGAGAGCAGCGACGATGATCGCTGCTCCCGAGACAGCACGTGGTACAGCGCGAGGCGGGCCGGGTAGCGGTCCTTGAGTTCGGCGAGCTCGTCGAGGAACATCACGTCGAGCGCCGTGCGGTTGGTGTAGACGAGGGTGAAACTCGAGGTCGCCGAGGCGGCGAGCACGGTGTGCGCGAGCGCCATGAGCGGGGTGATTCCCGAACCGGCCGCCACACCCACGACGTGCTTGTGCTCCAGGCCCCGCAGGGTCGAAGTGAAGCTGCCCTGCGGGCTCATCACGTCGAGTTCGTCGCCGACGTGCAGCTCGCTGTTGGCCCAGGTCGAGAAGACACCACCGAGGTCGCGTTTGATCGCCACACTGATCTGACCGGATGTCTCCGGCCGGCAGATCGAATAGCTGCGGCGCAGCTCCTGGCCGTCGATCGTGGCGCGCAGGGCGAGGTGCTGGCCCGGCAGGTAGTCGAATGCGCCCTGCAATTTGGGCGGAACGGTGAAGGTGACCTCGACGCTGTCGGCGGTGAGCGGGCGCACTTCAGCCACTGTGAGGGTGTGGAAGCGTGCGCGGTGCTTGACCGGCGCCAGCGTCATGGCGCCCTGGTTGGTGGATTCAAGACGTGTTGACGCCATTAGAGCACCTTGAAGTAGTCGAACGGCTCGAGGCAGTCGCGGCATTCGTAGAGGGACTTACAGGAGGTGGAGCCGAAGTGCGCGAGCTCGCGGGTGTTGAGCGATGAACACTGCGGGCACTTGACGCCCAGCTGCAGCCGAACCGGGCCGGCCGGACCGGAACCTCGCACGGCCGCGTGCCCGATCGGGGCGGCAATGCCGTACTCCCGCAGCTTGTCCCTGCCGATCTCACTCATCCAATCGGTGGTCCACGCCGGGCTGAGCACCAGGCGAACCGAGACGTTCTGGTAACCGGCGTTGGTGAGCGCCGCGAGGACGTCGTCGCGCATGGCATCCATGGCTGGGCATCCGCTGTAGGTCGGGGTCAGGGTGACCGCGACGGCGTCCGTTGTGACCGTTACCGAGCGCAGCACACCGAGGTCTTCGATCGTGATCACTGGAATCTCCGGATCGACGACCTGGGCGGCAATCGCCCAGGCGGCGAGCGACGCCGCGTCAGCGGGACGCGGCCGGGCGAACGCCTCCCGCAGGTCAGTCGAGCGCGGATGCGTGGTCACCATGACGCTCCGGGGTGCGCGCGGGTGAGCACCTGCATTTCGGCGAGCAGAAAAGCGAGGTGCTCGGAGTGCTTGCCGGTGCGGCCGCCGCCGGAGGCGACAAAACCGCGAGGGATCTCGAGCTCGGCTTCGGCGAGCACCGGCGCGATGGCGGCGTCGAACGCCGGTCGCAGGCTGGACGGGCGAACCGCCACTCCTTCGAGGCGGTCGATGAGCGGATCGTCGCGAAAGACCTCTTCGACGTAGGGCCACAGGTCGGAGAGCCCGGTGACCGTGCGGCGGCGCGACTCGTCGGTTCCGTGTGCGAGGCGCAGCACCCACTGGTTGGAGTGGTCACGGTGGTAGTCGACCTCTTTCACCGCCTTGGCGGCGATCGCGGCGAGGGTCGCGTCAGCGGATGCCCGCAACCGGCTGTACAGCTCGAACAGGTAGTGCGCCACAACGAACTGGCGTGCGATCGTGTGGGCGAAGTCACCGTTGGGCTGCTCGACGATGTGCAGCGACCGGAAATCGGGCTCCGTTCGCCAATAGGCGAGGTCGTCCTCGGTGCGGTTCGACGCGGTGCCGGCGTAGTGCAGCAGCGACCGGGCGTGCCCGATCAGATCGAGGGCGACATTGCCGAGGGCGACGTCTTCTTCGAGTTCGGGTGCACGCGAGATCCAGGCACCGAGCTGCTGGGCCAGGATGAGCGAGTCGTCGCCGAGCCACAGCGCATATTCGGCCACGTCGGGGGTGGCGACGGACGGACCTTCGATGAGCTCGGCGTCAAGCGTGGTGACATCGACGGCGACGTGGCCGTGGTCGTCGGCGTCGGCCTGGATCTGCTCACCCCCAGGTGTGCTGTTCATAGGTGACGTACCCCTTCGCTCTTGGAGTAGTAGCTCGCATGGCGGTAGTTCTTGCCAACAGGCGATTCGAAGAAGGCGCCCTTGGCGTCGGGGTCACTCGTGGTGATTGCCGCGGCGGGAACGACCCAGACCGAGACGCCTTCACTGCGACGGGTGTACAGGTCGCGTGCGTTGCGCACGGCCAGGATCTCGTCGGGAGCGTGCAGCGAGCCGACGTGCACGTGGCTGAGGCCGCGGTTGGAGCGCACGAAAACCTCCCAGAGCGGCCAGATTTCTGTTGCGGAATCACCGGGGCTGGTCATGAGGCAACCGTTTCGAGCTCGGTGGTGAGTGTGGATTCTTTGCGTGCGGTCTGTTTGCTCGCATAGGCCGCGGCCGCTTCGCGCACCCAGCGGCCATCCTCGTGGGCGTCGCGTCGACGCTGCAGGCGCTGTGCATTATTCGGGCCACGGCCGGCGAGCACCTCGTGAAACTCGGTCCAGTCAATCTCGCCGAGATCCCACTGCTGGGTTTCTTCGTTGAAGTGCAGATCGGAATCTGGCAGCGTGACGCCGAGCACGGCGGCCTGGGGAACGAGCATGTTGACGAAGCGCTGGCGCAGCTCGTCGTTGGAGTGACGCTTGATCTTCCAGGCCATAGACTGCGCCGAGTTGGGCGAGTCATCATCGGGCGGGCCGAACATCATCAGCGCGGGCCAGTACCAGCGGTCGACCGAGTCCTGTGCCATCTGCCGCTGCTCCGCTGTGCCCTGCATGAGCTCGAGCAGAATCTCGAAGCCCTGCCTCTGATGAAAGGACTCCTCCTTGCAGATGCGCACCATTGCGCGACCGTATGGGCCATAGGAGGCTCGGCAGAGCGGCACCTGGTTGCAGATGGCGGCGCCATCGACGAGCCAGCCGATCGAGCCCATGTCGGCCCAGCTCGGGGTCGGATAGTTGAAGATCGAGGAGTAGCGGGCCTTGCCGGCGATGAGGGCATCCGTCATATCGTCGCGGGTGGCGCCGAGGGTTTGCGCGGCGGAGTACAGGTAGAGTCCGTGACCAGCCTCGTCTTGCACCTTGGCCATGAGGATGGCCTTACGCTTCAGGCTCGGGGCGCGCGTGATCCAGTTGGACTCGGGCTGCATGCCGATAATCTCGGAATGCGCGTGCTGCGAGATTTGACGCACGAGCGACCTGCGGTATCCCTCCGGCATCCAGTCGCGCGGCTCGATGCGGGAGTCTGCTTCGATCAAGTCGTTGAACTGCTGCTCTTCGACGCTGAAAGCGACGGCTGCACCCCTATCGGGCGTGATGGTGCTTGTCATCATCGGCTCCTGGTCTGCGTTGACTGCGGTGGTCGTGGGAAGTGCCGACGGCGCTAAGGTGATGCCGGTCGGAAATTTCGCACACTGATCGGCAATCTATTACCAACCGATCGTTTAGTTAGTATATAGTCACATTATCGGTCGGGCAACCCCCGCTTGAGCTTCACAACCACGGCAACTCAACGAGGAGAACCGAATGACCGAAGCAGCATCCGTCGGCAACCAGGCCATGATGCAGCGCGACCGGGCATCGGCTTCCCTCGGCATGATCGTGCTCCGTGATGAGCCGGGCCATTCCGTTGTCTCGATGGTCGTCCGGGACGACATGCTCAACGGTTTCGATGTGACCCACGGTGGTTTCGTATTCGCCCTCGCCGACACGGCGTTCGCCATTGCCTGCAACGATTCGCATCATGTCACGCTCGCCGCTGGCGCTGACATCACATTTCTGAAGCCGACCACGACGGGCCAGAACCTCACAGCGACCGCGCTGCTTCGTGTGAAGAGCGGCCGCAGCGGCATCTACGACGTGCGCGTCACCGCTGACAACGATGTCACTGTGGCCGAATTTCGCGGCCGTAGCCGCACCACCAACTTGCCCATCCCCGCACACAACCACCTCTAACCCTTCCGGAAGGCCTCATGTCAACGCTGACCAAGACCCGTCTGCACGCACCGGCACTCGACGAGCTCGACGCGGCTGAGCGGATGTCCCAGGGTGAGATTCGCGCGCTGCAGCTCACGCGTCTGCAGCGCACCGTACGGCACGCCTACGAAAACGTTCCTCTATACACGCGCAAGTTCGAGGCCGCCGGCGTGCACCCCGACGACATTCGCACGCTCGAGGACGTTGCGCTGCTGCCTTTCACGACCAAGGACGACCTGCGCGCCTGCTACCCATTCGGCATGTTCGCGGTTCCGATGGACCAGGTCGCGCGCATTCACACCTCCTCGGGCACCACCGGGCTGCCGACCGTGGTCGGGTACACGAAAAACGACCTCGCCATCTGGTCGGGCCTGGTGGCCCGGAGCCTGCGCGCCTCGGGCGTGCGTCCCGGAATGAAGGTGCACAACGCGTACGGCTACGGGCTGTTCACCGGCGGCCTCGGGGCGCACGCCGGCATTGAAGCACTCGGTGCCTGCGCCATCCCGATGTCGGGAGGCCAGACCAACAAGCAGGTGCAGTTGATCACCGACTTCGAGCCCGATGTCATTCTGTCGACGCCGAGCTACCTGCTCACCATCACCGACGCGATGGTCGCCGCTGGCCTGGACCCGCGTCACTCGAGTCTGAAGGCCGGCGTGCTCGGCGCCGAGCCGTGGACGAACCAGATGCGCCTCGAGCTCGAGGATCGCCTCGACTTTGACGCGCTCGATATCTACGGCCTCAGCGAAGTCATGGGCCCGGGAGTCGGCAATGAGTGCATCGAGGCCAAAGACGGTCCGCACCTCTGGGAAGACCATTTTCTGCCCGAGATCATCAACGGCGACACCGGCGTCACGATACCCGACGGCGAAACCGGCGAACTCGTCTTCACTTCCCTCACCAAGGAGGCCTTTCCGGTCATCCGCTACCGCACCCGCGACCTGACCCGGCTGCTCCCCGGCACGGCTCGGCCGGGCATGCGCCGCATGGAGAAGATCACCGGTCGCAATGACGACATGATCATTCTGCGCGGGGTGAACCTATTTCCGACCCAGATAGAAGAGATCGTGCTTGGCATTGAGCATCTGTCCCCACATTTCGTGCTCGAACTGACCCGGCCGGAGCGCATGGATGAGCTCACCGTGCGCATCGAACGGCACGAGCACGCCGACGACGCCGCCTCTGCCATAGCACGCGCGCTTCTCATCGCCCTCATCAAGGACCGGATCGGTTCCAGCGTCAACGTGCTCATCGTTGAGCCCGGAACCCTCGAGCGCAGCACCGGCAAGCACAAACGCGTCTACGACCTGCGCTAGTTGTCGTGGCCGGCATGCCTGCGTGAGAGACTCAAGATCTATGTCTGACGTACACACCCCTAAGCGCGGGCGTCCCGGCTACGACCAGCGGGCCATTCTCGAGATCGCCGTCACCGCGTTCAATGAATTCGGCTACGACGCCACCTCAATGGGAGTCCTCGCGACGCGCCTGGCCCTATCGAAAGCGGCCATCTACCACCACTTCACGTCCAAGGACGAGGTGCTCCAACTCGCTCTCGACGAAGCCCTCAACGGCCTCGAGGGCGTGCTGCTGGAGTCCGGCGCCCTGACCGGCAGCGCGATCGACCGCCTGGCCTTCGTGCTTCGCGGTGCCGTGCACGTACTCACGACGCGCCTTCCCTACGTCACGCTGCTGCTCCGGGTGCGC
Source organism: Cryobacterium sp. Hz9 (assembly GCF_004402825.1). NCBI lineage: Bacteria > Bacillati > Actinomycetota > Actinomycetes > Micrococcales > Microbacteriaceae > Cryobacterium > Cryobacterium sp. Hz9. The sequence continues at coordinate 467 of NZ_SOFC01000024.1, read as the reverse complement.
GGCAACACCGAGGTCGAGCGTCTTGCTCTGGCTCGCCGCCGCGCCTTCGACCGCGCCGTCTCGACCCTGGTCGTCGAGGCCCGGGACGAGGGCTCGTTGCGCAGCGACATCGACCCGCGGGTCGTCACCCGCCTGCTCTTCGGCATGGTCAACTCCATCGCCGAGTGGTATCGCGCCGATGGCCCCGAAGACGCCACCCAGCTGGCCGACGACGTGCTCGCCGTCGCCTTGGACGGCCTCCGCCGCCGCTAGATTCCCTGCGTGTTCGTGTTCTGGGTGGGGTGGTGGGTTGTGTGTGGGGGTGGGACGTTGTCGGGGTGTTGTGGTGGGCTCCGCGCGTGGCAGGCATTGTGACAGCGGGTTAACGCAAAAAGGCCACCCGAGGGTGGCCTTTTCGTGTGTTTCTAAGTTAAGTCCGGCGGTGTCCTACTCTCCCACAGGGTCCCCCCTGCAGTACCATCGGCGCT
>NZ_SOFC01000010.1:0-29151 GCF_004402825.1 Cryobacterium sp. Hz9 | reverse complement strand
GATGTGGCTCAAAGGGCAGAGCATGGGCAGCGGCCAATGCCCGGTGAAGAAATACAATCGGCAATTGCGCGACCTGATTGCCGTGGGCAAGGCCAAGCCTTCATGGATCGTTTCGCACGAGATCCCGCTCAGCGAAGCCGTGGATGCCTACAAGAACTTCGGCGACCGCAACAACGGGTGGACCAAAGTCATCCTCAAGCCCGAATAGACCAGCACCTCACCGATCCGTTTGACTCAGCCCTTTTGGTGCAAATCACGGCACACGCGGCAGGGAGAACCAGACCGCAAAGTTCCCCTGCCGCTCGCTAGGGCCCGCGTCACAATGACGCAGTCATCTCTATATGTGGGGCTGTGTTGGCGCGGAAATCTTGCGCAGTGGTGTCTTTTACACCGCTTGAGTATCCGTTTGGGATCGTTTGGAAATTGTGGACCACTTGGGTGGTGCATAGACGTTGCCCGGGTGCGAAACCCCGCCGGCGGTGTTCGGCGGGGTTTTGCATATCAGGGTCAGAGCGTGTGTTGAAGGAGATGTCCCATGCGGTCGCGTTTGGTTCGCAGATATGCGGAGTTGGCTGGATGCGCACCCGCTGTAAGTGGCACGCGCTCCAGAACGGTGATCCCGTGCTCGGTGAGCTGGTCGACCTTGTCAGGGTTGTTGGTGAGAAGGCGCACCGCGTGAAGCCGGAGATCGTGAAGGATCGCAGCCGCAGCAGAATAATCACGGCCGTCCGCTGGGAGGCCGAGCGCGAGGTTCGCATCGATCGTGTCTAAGCCGGCTTCCTGCAGTCGGTAGGCCTTGAGTTTGTTGACGAGCCCGATGCCGCGGCCCTCGTGACCCCGCATGTAGATGACGACGCCGCCTATCTGATTAATCGTGTCGAGGGCGGAGTTAAGTTGTGGGCCGCATTCACATTTCTGAGATTCGAAGACCTCACCTGTCAGACATTCGGAGTGCACACGAACGAGGCAGCCGTCGGTTGGTGTGCCGGACACGACGGCGAGATGTTCGCTGCCGGAGACGAGGTCGCGGTAGGCGCGGAACTGGAAAGTGCCGTGCTTGGTAGGGACGGTCGTTTCAACTTCAAACGTGACATCAGACATCGCGACGGAACGGATAGAGCAGATACTGTTTCCCTTCGCCGAGAGCGAGGCGGTGGGTGATCCCGAGGGGTTGGAACGGAAACATGTTTCGGCCATGATCACAGCGATTCCAATGGCACATCGGCATCCGCGAGCTTGGCGCCATCGACCTGGTTGCCGCGCCGGATGACGCCTTGCACGGCTTCGTTAACATCCCAGACATTCACGTTCATCCCGGCCACAACTTTCCCACCCGCCACCCAGAACGCGATGAATTCCCGGCCGACCCGGTCGCCTCGGTACACCACATCGGCTCCCCGGGCCAGGGGTCCGAACCCGGAGTACTCCATTCCGACGTCGAACTGGTCGGTGAAGAAGTATGGGATGTCGTCGAAGGACACGTTCTGGCCGAGCATCGACCGCGCTGCAGCCTTCCCACCATTCAATGCGTTGGCCCAGTGTTCGCTGCGCAGTCGCAGCTTCGCCACGGGATGGTAGGCATTGGCAACGTCACCCGCTGCGTAAATTGCCGGGTCGCTCGTGCGGAGCGACGCATCAACTGAGATGCCGTTGTCGATCGTTAGCCCCGCTGAATCGGCCAGCTCAACGTTGGGCGTGGCACCAATTCCGACCACGACGACGTCCGCGGGAATGACCTCTCCGCTCTCGAGTCTCACAGCGGTAGCTCGACCGTTTTTTCCCACAACACTTTCGACGGACACTGAACGTCGCAGGATGACGCCGTTTTGTTCGTGGAGATCGGCGAACATCTGGCCGAGTTCGTTGCCGAGCACGGTCGCCAGCGGGATGGGGTCACGGTCGAGAATTGTCACGTCGTTTCCGAGGGTGCGTGCTGTCGCAGCCACCTCCATGCCAATCCAACCCGAGCCGATCAGGACGAGTCGCATACTTCCGCCCGCAAGCAGAGAGCGCAGGTTGTCGGAGTCTTCCAAGGTACGCAGGTAGTGCACCCCTTCGAGATCTGCCCCGGGGATCGACAGGCGACGAGAGGACGAGCCGGTGGTTAGTAGCAGTTTGCTGTACGCGAATTCATCACCGGCGTCGGTATGGATGACCTGGCGCGCGGCATCAATGCGGGCGACGGAAGTGCCGAGGAGTAAGTCGACATCATGGTCCGTGTACCAGTCTTTGGGATCTACATACACAGAGTCGAGGTCGCCGGATCCGCTGAGGTAGTCCTTCGAAAGCGGGGGCCGGATATAAGGCCGGTGCGCTTCGGCGCCGATCAGTTGAATGGGCCCGGTGAAACCTTCTTCTCGCAGCGTCTTGGCGGCGGACGCACCAGCAAGCCCTGCTCCGACGATGACATAACTCTTAGAATCTGGCATGTTTCCTCTTTGCTGGTGTGCTGGCTATCTTCGTAGCCCCAACTGTAGGAGCCACCCGTTTCTTTTGTCAAGATACATTGTTTTAGAGATATAATCATCATTATGAACGAACAATCACAATCGGACGACATCTTCGCTATCGCGTCGCTCAGTGACCCGCTGCGCCGTTCCTTGTTCGATCTCGTCTCCCGGAGCGCCACACCCGTCGGCCGCGATGAGGCGGCCGAAGCGCTCGGTGTTCCGCGCGGAACGGTGGCGTTTCACCTGGAGAGACTTGCAGGATGCGGGCTGTTGGACACCGAATTCCAGCGCCGCACGGGCCGAACCGGTCCTGGCGCTGGACGGCCGGCCAAGCTGTACCGGCGAGCGGCCAACGAAATCGTAGTATCCGTTCCGGACCGACACTACGCTCTGGCCGGAGAGCTGTTGATTTCTGCTATCGAGCAATCCGATCGCACGGGGGAGCCCGCTCGGGAGTCGCTCACCCGGGTGTCTGCTGAACACGGTCGCGCATTGGGCATGAGTGCGGGCTCATTGGATGCGGTGCTCCAGTCAACCGGATATGAGCCTCAGGATGACGGTGACGGCGGACTGCTTCTTCACAATTGTCCATTTCACCGGCTGGCGAAGGGTCACACCGCGAGCATCTGTGCGGCCAACTTAGCCTTATTGATAGGAGCCGCAGACGGTGCGGGCGAGTGCGAGCGCGAGGTCCAATTTGCGCCGAGAGACGGATACTGTTGCGTGCGTATCGCCCGGAACACCGAGTAGGCGGAACGCCCCGACCCTCCCTTGATCTGCGCGGTCTGATTGCGGGCCGTGAACGTCATCACCCAACGGCCCCGAAGGGTCTCGTTAACACCGAATTCGCGCAGGGTGATCACGGCCGCACTGCCAATGATGACGATCAATTTCACGGCATTCTTTTTTGTACTCAAGACTGAACTCCTGACATTATCTTGCCGAAGTGAACATTCTCTCGTGAGCTGTCCTTTCGACGGGGGTCAGAGACACTGCTTGAGCAGTACAGCTTGGCGCGGTCTTCGAGCTGATAGTCATATCATCAAGAGGGACCTCAAGTAGCCCAAGACGTTCGTTGAAACCCGCTCAACCGCGATAGTGGCTGGCACGGTGACATCACACTTGAAGTCCTATCCCCGCTTCATGAAAGGACACCATGCACGCCTCCGAGACACTTCGCACGAATTTGCAGTCCGTTCTTGTCGATCTGATTGCGCTGCACCTGCAGGGCAAGCAGGCGCACTGGAACATTGTCGGACCGAACTTTCGTGACCTGCACCTGCAGCTCGATGAAATCGTCGAGGGGGTGCGTGAATTCTCTGATCAATTGGCCGAACGCTTGCGCGCCCTGAACGTGCAGCCCGACGGACGCATCGAAACCGTCGCCGCGACCACGCACCTGCCGAGCTTTCCCGCCGGCGAGGTTCTCACCACGGACGCGGTCAACCTCATCACGGAACGCCTAAACCTCACGGTGGAGAATATGCGGGTCGTACACGATGCCGTCGACGAGGAAGACCCCACCAGCGCCGATATTCTGCACCTTTTCATCGAGAAGTTGGAGCAGTACGCCTGGATGGTTAGTGCCGAGAATCGGCGGCCGCAATCGGCGACGCAGAACCATGCCCAACCCTAGGCTTCAACAAGTTCAACAGCTTCGATGTCAACGAGCTGATCCGTGTGGTGGCCAAGGCAGTTGACCCCCCGGAGTGTCCTTGGTGCGTCATTTTTCCCGAAGGCCTCGAAAACGACTGCTTCAGCGTCCGCGGGGTCGCTCTGAATGGAAGACGCGGCGAGAACTCGCGTGCTCAGGACATCCTCCAGCCCGGCTCTCGCTGCCCTCAAAGCAACAATGACGTCCTCTCTTGCCGTGTGTGCCTGCACTAAACAGTCGCCGATTGCAGCAGTGCCGCCTGTCATGTTCAATGGGCACGCAACGGCCAAAAAGATGAGCGTGCCTGAGTAGACCCGTTGGCACGTAGACACACGTGTGCCATGTCGGAAAGCTCAGCCGTATGGATAAGGACAACGTCGTGGGATGTGCGCCACTGTACTGACGGGTTTGGTTCGCCAGTGTGCACAAGCCAGACGCCTTCCAGGCTCCTGATACGGTGAACGGAACTTAATCGAACGGGAAACTTATGCATGGGAACGCTCGTCGCAGCCGTCGCAGCTCTGGCTGTGATCCTGACCGGTTGTTCCTCAAATGGGCCTCAGCCGAATATTCCGGCTCCAGCAAATACCCCAACGACCACAGAAGAGAAAGAGGCGAGCCTTGAGGCTCGTGCCACGCCGGACCATTTGGTTGTGTCTGCGAGTAGTATCCAGGTCGTTCTGGACGATGGAACGATGGGCGATGATTTCGGTTATTTCGAACCCATTGACTCGGTGGTCGCTGCGCTCACGGCTGTATTCGAAGGAGAACCCGTCATAACTACCTAGGAAGGCATCCCCTCGGTTGACTACGACTGGAGTGGAGTGTCGATCGGCACGGATGGGCCTGCGCAACGTCCCATTGATCCGGAGATCATCATGCACGTGACGACGGCAGAGGTCCACGGAATAGGAATCGAGACCGTTGGCGGCATTCAAGTCGGCGATTCGGTAGCTGTTCTAGAAATTGCGAATCCCCTTCTGACGGCCCCGTAACCCAATTTGCTGCCCCAATCAAGAACTTTGAGTAGTTACCTATTGGCCGCCTGTATTCCATTACCGATAGCGAGCCGTTGCACCGCCTAAATCTGGCAACGCCCAGCGGGACGTTATTTGATGACCAGGAAGATCGACCTCGCGGCTGCGTGATCGAGCGATCGAACCACGGCGACGACAGCCGGCACGCCAAGCGCCACCACTGGGGTCACGCTTCCGAGGCTAAAGCCCGGAGATGAACTAGTCGAGAGACACGATGAACTTTGATCCGCTTTCATCCAAATAGTGGCATTCCAGATCTACAGGCCAGAGGGAAACAGTTCCTGAAGTGCCGCGCTCGAGCACGGCTTGACCGGTATCGTCTGAGAAATAGCACAATACTGGTGGGGCTTCGCGCTTCCTAGGTGGCAGCAGCAACGGGTGCGCCGAAGAACACGGCGACGGCGATGAGGAACGCGGTCAGCCCAGTGAGCAAGCTTGGGCTCCACCTGATCGGATCGAGCGTTGCGACGTCGGCTGGAATATGCCCGGTTCGCCCCCGTCGGCTGGCGTCCAGCCTAAGCAGTTCACGCAGGTTACTGTCGGCCGATCACAATGCTGATTGGGTCGCCGGCTGGCAAAGTGTCTCCGGCAGGTGGGGACATTGAAATGACGGTGCCGACAAGAGTTGGGTCGGGAGTGGTCTGGTTCTGTGTTTGGACGTCGTAGTCGACAAGCGCCTGCTAACCCTCTTTTTTAGTCATGCCGACAACGTCTGGAAATGTGGGCTGCACCCCGGTACTGGAGTACACGGTGATCGTTGATCCCAATTGCGCCCGTGTACCGGCAGCCGTATCAAAACGTATCGGTGTTCCTTCGGGTTGGTTGTCGGTTGTCTCTCCACCGTCGGCGAAGGTTAATTCTGCAGATTCCAGAGTCGTTTGTGCCTCTGCCGTTGATGAGTCCCGTACGTCGGGGACGCCGGTGCGAAGCGTGCGGAGGGCACTCGGGGATTCGTCAGCGAAGTCGTCTCCGCCGTATTTCGCATTGGCGACGGACATGACGTCAGGCCACATTCGATGGCGAGCCGTAGCGGCGTATCCGCTGTCGAAGTACATGGAGCGTTGGTCGAGGGAGCCCGTGACGCTCACGACACCGGCCACGGTTGCCACCTCGGTGCTGGCGCCACTCATCCAGGTATCCGCTGAGCCTCCTGTGGTCCCGGTTTTGCCGATCATCGGAACGCGGGGACTGGTCCGGTAGTACGACGAGCGCGCGGTGCCCTCGCTCATCACGCGCTGCATGGCGTAGGCCATGGCGCTCGCGATGGCGGGCGCAACTGATGCGCTGCACTCGGATTGCGGAACGGGCAGTTCGGTGTCATCGGCGGCCACGATTCGATCGATGACGACAGGCGTGCAGGTCACACCGTCGTTGGCGATGCCGGCAAATGCGACGGCCATGGTCAGGGGCGCGATTTCGTTGGTGCCGAGCACAGAACTGGCGCCCTGGCGAAGCGGATTACCGTCGGCGCGGTGCACGTCGAAGGCCTCCGCAGTCTTCCGGATACCGCACAGGTCTAGCTCTTTCGCCATGCCCAGATACCCGGTGTTGTAGGAGTTGATGGTCGATTCGAGAGCGCTGTAATTGGATCTATTTTGACTCAATGAGTCGTTGCGGGGGTTCCACCCAGGGTAACGCTGCGGACCCCGGCAACTGTCTTGGAAAGCGCCCCAGTGCGACGTGCGCCCAGAATCAACGCGCTCGTTGAGGGAATGCCCCTCGCTTAGCCATTCGGCCAGCGTGAATACCTTGTAGGTTGAACCGGGCTGAAAACCGCTCGAGCCACCGGCGGCACGGTCGGTGTTGTAGTTGATCGCGGTGTAATTGGTCCCGGAATTCAGCACGGCCGGATCCTGACTGTAGTCCTTGTTCTGTGTCATGGCGAGGACCCTACCGGTGCCGACTTGAACGCTGGAAATGACGGCGCCCACGTCTCCCGCGTTGGAGATCTTGGGAACGTTTTCGTTCATGGTTGTCACGGCCGCACCCTGCAGATCCAGGTCGAGCGTGGTGTACACGTCGTACCCACCACGGCGAAAATTGAGCAGCCGCGTTTCTTCGTCCTCACCAAAAGTGGAGTCGGTCTGGAGTGCGTGCACGACGTAGTCGCAGAAGTAGGCGTTGGCGCCAGCCGTAGCGCAGCCGGTGCTGGGCGCCGTGATGACTGGGGCGATCACCGTGGCGACCGCTGCCTCGTACTGGGCCGCAGAGATCTTCTTCTCAGCAAGCATCTCCCCAAGAATATAATCGCGGCGCATCTTATTGGCGGCATAGTCGTTGGCGGCGCCATTGGTGACACTGTCCGGCATATCGAGCTGGAACTTTCGTGGGTTGTTCACGATCGCCACGAGGCTTGCGGCCTGCGGTAAAGTCACTGCCGCCGCTGTCGTGTTGAAGTAATGATTGGCCGCTGCCTCAATACCATAGACCGTCCCGCCGAAGCCCGTGATGTTAAGGTACTGGCGAAGAATGTCTGCCTTGTCGTACTTCTTCTCCACGGCGATCGCGAAACGCATTTCGCGAAGTTTGCGCTCGGCGGTTATCTCCGTCGCCGCCGTGTAGCAAAGTTCGCTCTGCTCCTGGTCGGCTATGACTTCGCATTTCTGCACAAGAACGTTCTTTACATACTGCTGAGTGATAGACGATCCTCCCTGCAGCGAATCGCTATACATGGTGCTCACAACCGCGCGTAGCGTGCCCTGAACATCGATACCGTTGTGCTCAAAGAAACGAGGATCCTCACCCGAGACCGCGGCGTCCTTCACAAATTGACTGATGGCATCCGATTCAACCTCGACCCGATTCTGGTCGTAGAACGACGCAAGCAGTATGGGGGTGCCATCGTTCTGGGTGGCATAAATGTTGCTCTTTTGCGAGAGCTGCTCGATTCCCAGATAGCCCGGCAGGCTGTCAAAGACCGTGATGGTGTGCGTCGCACTCACGCCGGCCAACGCGACCACCGGCGTCATACCCGCTGTCACGAGGACGCCGGCGACGACGCTCATCCCGACAAGCCCCATGAACGCGCCGAGGCAGTTGCCTCTTGTTTTCGTGGGGACAGTGACATTAATGTCTAAAATTATTGCTCCCTCATGGATCCACCAGTAAACAAAACGGGATGAGTGCGCCTCAAGCGTTCGCACGCGCGACGCGGGGGTTACGGTCTCGCCCGGGAGAGTTGGAGTCTTGGGAAGGCCCTTATCGGGCTAGATGCCAAGGATCAACAAATCTTCCGACGAGGTCTCCCCGGCAGCCCCGGCAAAGAGTTCAAATGCAGAAACAATTGCGGACTTTTGGTCGGGCGACAAAACGGACAGGATTTCGGCAATGTTGTCGCGGCGCTGCTCCAGGGCATGAGTGACAAGGTTTTGTCCCGCTGGCGTGAGCTCAATGAGTACCTCCCGCCGACTAGTTGGCCTGGTGGTCCGTCTCACCCAACCGGCTTCGACAATGCGATCGATTGCCCGGCTCAACGTGGAGGGAAGGACGCCGATGGCTTCGCCCAGGACGCCCATCCGCAGGGGACCCGAGTTGTCCAACACCACGAGAACACGAAACTGGGGCAACGTCACGACCTCAAGGACATTCGCGACAGATCGAGCCACCACACCCATCAGCGCACGAGAAGCTGTCAACGCAGCATCCGCCGCGCGAGCGTCGAAATCTTCGGCAGGAATCACTTACGACCTCATCTCATGAAATAGTTGTAAGCGTACAACAATTGCAAGCATACATTTATGGCGGGTTGGCACCCAATATAAACCTCAATACCAAGGGCTAATCATCTCCACGGAGTGACTTGGGCGGCTCCGAATCTCGGGAACCTATCCAAACCCCGCACCGACACGTGAGTGAAGGCAAAGTGGTCCCGCGGGTCACGGCACACCGCGTCCCTATGGCCTACTCGTGTAAGGACTCGTCAAGGAGCCAGAGTGTTTGATGCTGCCGACGATGACGGTCAAAAAGCGTCCGTAAGAGGGATCTAGTGCGGGACGGTTCTTTCGGGCAGCACGTGGCATCCCCGCGGAATTGTTCAACTACTTCTTGGACAAAACCCTTTATTTCAAGTGAGTCCGGAAATGGTTTCGCCATGAGGAGGGATTATGCCTGCAGTAATTCAGGAAGTTGCGCCGGGTTGCCGCGAGCAACACTATGAGGCCATGATTGATGATGGCGTCGCGTCGTCGCAACTCTCGTACGTCCTAATCACAGACCCGTATGGACAGCGATCTGATGGTGCAAAGCTTTTTTCGAAGATGTAGTGGCTCGTTCCAGACTGCGAACTTTTAGGCTCGTGCTGCGGGTCTTAATCTTGCCCGCACCGGCAACCCGCACGTACAGGGTCCCGTGGCGCAGCGCAGCGCCATGCGCCACGGGATTGGGATACGACAACGCCGGACTGAATCGGCGCCGCGGACGGTTCATTCGACCCGGCAAGGATCCTGCGCCCTGGCTACTCTCCGAGCAGCGCCAGCATACTCGCGATGGTTTCCGCGAGCCTGTCGTCTGCGGCACCATAGGCGGCAAAGTCGCCCTCGGTCAGAGCGGCCTGCTTCTCGGTGAGCGCCGTGTTGGCGGCCTCTAGGAGCGCTGTTAGTTCGACGTCGGTCTCCGCGTTGCCGGTGCTGGGCGCCGCTGGAACGTCGGTAGACGTGTCGGTGCTGGTGCTGGTGTCGGTGCCTTCGGTCGGGCTGGCTGTGGTCGTGTCATCTTCGGTCACCGGAGCGATCGTGTCCCCGGCATCGGCTCCAGAGTCTCCTCCGAAGAGGGTATCAAGCGCTTGATCGAGAGTGTTCTCGAAGGCGATCTGGTCGCCGAAGGCAACGAGTACCTTCTGTAGCAGCGGGTAGCTGGTCTCACCCGTGGACTGCACGTAGACGGGTTGCACGTAGAGCAGTCCACCGCCGACCGGGAGGGTGAGCAGGTTGCCGTTGAGTACCGTAGATGCCCCTTGACGCAGCAGATTGAGCTCGGTCGATACCGTCGGGTCGGCACTGAAGATGTTCTGTACCTGGCCGGGGCCGGGAACGGTGCCGTCCTTGGGTAAGTTGAGAAGCCGCAGGGTGCCATAGCCTTCTGAGCGTTCTCCGTCCACGTTTCCGGCATCCGCGTCAACGGCGAGGTAGCCGAAGAGTACGCTGCGACTCGACTCGCCGGTGGCTTCAGGCTGGAACGTGGAGTACAGCGAGAACGATGGCTTCTCCGTACCGGGTACCTGCATGGTGAGGTAATACGGCGGCTGCAGGGTGGGGTTCTCGGCTGGAGAGTTCGGATCGTTTGGGGTGATCCAGGCGTCGTCCTTGGAATAGAACGAACTCGGGTCGGTTACGTGATATTGACCCAGAATGGCGCGCTGTACCTTGAACAGGTCGGCTGGGTAACGCACGTGACTCATAAGGTCACCGCTCATCTCGCTCATCGGCTTGACCGTGGACGGGAAGATCTTCTGCCAGGTCTGCAGCAGCGGTTCTTCCTCGTCCCAGGCGTAGAGAACCACTTCGCCGCTGTAGGCGTCGACGGTGGCCTTGACCGCGTTGCGCATGTAGTTCACGTTATCTAACGCGAACGGCTGCGGCGAGGTTTCGGTCTCGGTGTCGGCGATGGCTTCGCTCAGGCTCACCGGGGTGGAGTATGGGTATTCCGCAGATGTGGTGTACCCGTCAACGATCCACTGCACCCGACCGTCAACGACGGAGGGGTAGACCTCAGAGTCGAGGGTCAGATACGGAGCGACCTTCTGCACGCGCGAGACGGGGTCACGGTCGTAGAGAATCTGCGACTCGTCATTGACGGAGTTGGCGAGGAAGATCTGCTCGGACTGGAACTTGAGCGCGTAGAGCAGGCGTGTGAAGGCGTTGTCGAGCTTGGGCCCGCCGTCTTCTCTGAATGTCGTGTAGGTCTGGCCGGCTCCGTCTTCTCCGGACGGGTAGTCCAGCTCGATGGGTTCTGTGCCTTCGGGAGCGCCCACGATGGAGTATTCCGGGGAGGTCGTTCCGAAGTAGATGCGTGGTTCGAAATCACCGAGTTCTCCGGTGGTCGGGATGCCCGACTCGAGGAACGTCGGCTGGCCGTCGGCGGAAAGCTGGTTGCCGTAGGCGGCGACGATGCCATAGCCGTGGGTGTAGACGGTGCGGGAGTTGACCCAAGTGTTTCCGTCGTTGAGGCCGGCGAGGTTGAGGTCGCGAACGGCGACGACAGTGTCTTGTGAGACGCCGTCGATCTCGTACCGGTCGACGCTGAGGTTGGCTGGGAATTGGTAGTACTGACGGAACTGCTCCAGCTGAGCGAAGGAGTCGCTGACCAGAGCCGGATCGAGAATACGAATGTTGGCCGTCGTGGCGGCGTCTTCACGCAGCGCGCCCGGTGTCGCTTCCGTGGTGGCGTTGTACGGAATCTCAACGATGTCCGAGAGATCGTAGGCGTCTCGCGTCAAGTTGATATTTCGTTCAATATAGGGTGACTCGAGCGTACGCGCGCTTGGGTCGACTTGGAAGCGCTGTACCATCCACGGGTAGAGGGACCCAATCAGCAGGCTGCTGATGATTAGCAGCGCGGTGCCGATGACGGGCAGGCGCCAGCGGCCGATGATGGCAGTGACGATGAAGAGAATCGCAACGAGGGCTGCGATGCCGGCGAGAATAGCGCGGCCGGGGATGGTCGCGTTGACCTCGGTGTAGGCGGCGCCGGTGATGATGCCGCCGGTGGCGGTCAGTGTGGAGTATTGGTCGAACCAGATGCTCACAGCCTGCAGCAGCAGGTAGACGCCTGCGGTGACGGCGATCTGCACGCGGGCGGCCTTGCTCAGCAGAACCTCCCGGCCGATGAGACGGATGGAACCATACAGGTAGCTCGTGGCCAGGGCAACGAGAGCCGAGATGAGCACGACGGCTGAGGCAAATCCGAGCACGGACTGGTAGAGTGTCAAGTCAAAAAGGTAGAACGCAATGTCGAAGCCGAACTGCGGATCGGTAGTTCCCACCGGGGTGCGGTTGAGCCACATGAGAATCATCTCCCACTGCGTGGCCGCGGCGATTCCGGCGAACAGCCCCAGCAGCGCCGGGATAGCGTACATCGCGAGTCGACGCAGCGGTTCAATGACTTCCTGGTACCGGTCCAGCTGAGAGTTCAGCTTCGCGTACATCGTACGCATCTGGTACGCGAGCTGCATGCTCACGAACACGGGCACAGACATCGCCACGAATCCGATCAGGAACAGCACGACGTAAGCGACCCACTGTGTGGTCAGAACGTTAAGAAAGCCAAGTTGGGCAAACCACAAGACATCCGTATATAGCCCGGCGAAGATAAAGAACAAGATCACCAGCCCTGCGATGATCGCCGCCGTAATAACTAGCGGGGCTCGGCTCCGGATAGAAGTGCTGGACGAAGATGAAGTCACGAATTAGCCTCTTACTCTCAGTGCTCGGGACACTTAAGACGTTAGCCCGAATCTACTGATCAACGTGTAATGTCAACGCTGTTTTTAGCCAGTATTACCCCTGTGATCAGCTTTAATAATTGTTACTCAAGAAAACTATTTAGCGCCCACGGAGACAACTCATGACTTTATCTGCATCTTTTGACTATCCGAAACATGTCGTCGACTGAGCATCTCCGCGACGTGGCGCAGATGAGGGCCTGACGGTAACTACTTAGGTTTGCCACCCGCTTGATCCAACCGTTCTCGACCAGCCAGCCAGTTCAGGCGGCGTGTGAAAGTAGAGAGATGGGCACCCATCCGGCGGCAAGAGTTTCCGGGCACGGGGGCCTACCGCTGGTGGGGATGACGAGAATCCGAAACGGTGGCATTGGTACGCCGTGAACGGCTCTGACCATGGACCGCACAACCGACTAGCGCCCGCGACGTTGCGAGAGACGATTTCACAGCCTCGGTGCTCGTTCGTAGTTCGCTGGTGCTTCCACCGTTCCGTCCCATTCCCCATTATCCCGGCCGAAGGCAACATTTGCAGTCGCAGAAGCAGCAGTGATCCCGCGAATGTCGCCGCTGATCCGTATATCTCAGTTGCTCGTGCCGTTGGGCAGGTACGGCTCAAGCCATTTCAGGCTGCCGTTTCGAATGGGGATTTGCACTGATTCGATATTTGCTCCGACGGTGATGGTGACATCCGCTACTGCACCTGGTATGTCGTCAGCGGTCTCGAAGAGGGTCGGGTGTTCCTGGAAGGCATATTGCTGCCCCGGATCGAGGGTGACGGAGATCTCGTCATCTTGGTCTGACAGCGTTACCTGGATTTCTTTCTCTGCCCCATTCAGGAGGACCCCGATGAGGCGTGCGGGCTCAGCTTCGCCGTGTGTGACTAAAAGCAGGTTCCTGACTTCGACAGGACCCACCTCCGCGTTCATGCCAAGGTTTTTCGACCCCAGCTCCGTCGGGGGTATGCGCGGGTCGCCGACGCCGGAGCAGCCTGACAACCCCGCGACCACAAGCACCAGCGCCGCAGCACTGACTCGATTACGCCAGACACGCCGCCTAGACGTGAGAGGATCGTCGGTCTGGCTGAGGGAGCGCACGATGCTGCGGTCCGACAGTCGCACGGAGATCAGTGCGAACATTCTGGTCATTGCGGGTCCTCCTGCTTGATCTAATGCGGCTGCTTGTGGTCTTTCTGCTACGGCCATCGCCCGGTGATTTACACTTCCAAGAAATAGCTTATGTGCCGCGCGCAGCTCAACCTATGACCGATACCGCGCGGAAATGGGTGTGTTTGGGGATGATTGCGGGGCGCATTCTGTTGCGGGACGCGATCCAAGAAAATCCTTCTGAGATAGTGGAGCCCGCACCGCACACCGAAAATCCAGTGCTTTCAAGAATGCCGTGACGCTCCTCGGCGCGCAGCAGCGCTTCATCAAAACGTGCTGCCTCTGGACCAACGGTAAGGCCGAGCGCTTCAACCGCACGCTGCAAGCAGAGTGGGCATGCCGGTAGGTATTCACGAGCAGCGCTGAGCGCACCCAAGCCCTTGACTTGTGGCTCAACTACTACAGCACTGAACGTATTCACACGGGCATCGGATCCACCCCGCTCCAGCGAGTGTCACCAACCTGATGACTCAGTACAACTAGTCGGCCCGGTGAAGTCCCCGGCTCTGAGGCCTCAGCCTGAAACTGAGCATTGAACGTACGACGATTGGTCGTGAGACAGATTCTTTTTACTCCTGTGTTAATGCACGACACGGACGGAGGTATCAGTCCGCGACAAAGTACATCCGTTTGTTGACGAATTCTTCCATGCCCAGCGGACCCAACTCACGCCCAAACCCGGAGCGTTTAACGCCACCAAAGGGTAACTCTGCACCCAGAGGACGGCAGTAAAGAACTGACGGCGCGTAGCAGGTGGACCGATCCGTTTCCGTAACCGAAAGACGTAGGCGAGCCCGCTCACGAACGCCACCAAACCGATAACTAACAGCACAAGCGTCACGGTTTTCATGACCGAAGCATAGGCGTCAGCGGAGGGGCCACCCGTGAAGAGATAAACATTGACGCCAACGTGGATGATCGGGCCGATTCAACATTCTTCGATCACCAAGCCAATGTTGTAATCGAATGTTGCCACCTCAGGCCCGCCTTGACCAACCGATGAGCATGAAAAGACTCACGCCGGCGGACATTGCTCCCAGTAGTCCGAACGCGACGCTGCCGTAGCGATTGTTCTCAACCAGAAGCATGATGCCAACAACGACAAGGATCACTCCCAACACGACGAAGACAGCGAAAGCCTTCCAGTGGACCTTTGGTTTCATGGGCGAAGCCTCCCAGTTGATAACCCCGCGGTCAAAGTCGTGATCCGATCTGACGCCGTACTCGACCAGGACACACGAACGGTCGATGAGCACCCCAAACTATTATTTGGGTGTCCAATGACGAAATGCTTTATTACAGTAGCTTTAATTCGCCCCGGCCCTGAATGAGAATACGCACGGTTACGCCAGATCCTGCGAGTGCATCTTAGGCAGAGCCAATTCGATCGCGTTGAAAATCTGGGACTGCTCCCTGATTCCAGCGAGTCCGGGCGCGGCAGCACCTTCGTAAGGGGCGTAGCTACGTGCGTCGATTTTGCTCTCGTGCCCGAGACAGAAAAAGTAAAATGCAGCCCGCCGTTCGGCTGTAACCACTGGCTTTTAAACACCAGAAACGCCTGATCATCGTCCACGCTGACTGTCGTCAGTTTTAGCGCATGCACGAGCGCCGCCTCAATCAATAGACGACACTCCGAGACGGGCACGTCCAACGCGCACGAGGCAACCACGGTCTGCGAATCCAACCGCGTAACACTGGACGTCAGCATCTTCGGCACAGAACCAAATTACGCGCTGAATCCATAAAACCTAGGGCCGAGGTTTGCCCCCACAGGGGCGAACACCGGGGCACCTGAGCATGCGATCGCCGAGTCTGGGTGCGTTCCCGATAGGGGAACCCTCCGCGGGAAGGTTGCTCCAAGCGTCAGTGGGGGCTGGCGGCCACCATCTCCGCCGTATAACGACGGGGAGTCAGACCGATGAGCAGGGCGGCCACCAGGGCCATTTGGCCGGCTATGGCTATGGCTGGTCCGCTGATTGCTGCGTCGCCACCGCTGGTCATGAAGGTGTCGGCGAGCGACATCCCATGTTGAACCCTGCGAACCCATGAAAAGAAGCGGTCGACCCGACCAGGAGCAAGCCCACCACAATGATTCGGCGAGCAGTGAAAAACCACGCGATTCCTCGAATACCGCAGAGGATTGGAAGCGTCACGGCCACGGCTCCCCAGAAGATGGCCCACACCATGAAGAAGGCGTTGCGAGGCGCCTCACCGGCGGCGGACATCGCCGAGTAGATTTCGTCCAGGCTGAGGCCTGGCACCTTTGCGAGAGGGTTCCACACGAAGATGTGCAGAACGCCTGCGGCCACAATCAGTAGGGCGAGCACTGTGAAGGGAAGAGTCATCAGGACTCGGCTCCGCCGTGACCGTTGATGAGAGCTGGCCGGTTTTCTCTTGCAACTGACGGCAACAACGATGGCGGCCAGGGATACCGGGACCGCGAGGATACCGAGGAAGGGCATCACCATCACCACGGCCATGAGAGCGAAGACCACAACGACCCCGGTAGCAAGCGCGAGCCCTGTGCGTCTGCTATCGGAGTCGAAAGCGACGACCAGTGTCCCCAAGCACGCGAAGAGTCCGAGCGTTGCGAGGAAAAAGGCAAGGACCCGTATCCCCAGTCCGAGCGGAGCAATTTCGAACATTTCGTAGCCGCCCCAGAGAAACAAACCGAAGCCCAAGACTGCCGCGCTTCCCAGCAACATGGCAGCCGAGCGCATCCGGTTGGCCACAAGGTTCGCTCTTGTGATGCCGGTCACGCTTGGGTCCGTGCGATCAATCGTGATCGCGGCCATTGCCACACCCCCGACAATTGACCATTGCGATAGCTGCAGATCGCGAGCACCGACCAAGTCGGCCAGCCACTCTTCGCGATAACGCTGGCGCGCGAGCGCGGGAAGCGTCCAGGCCACCGCGGCTACCAACGAGTCTGCAATGCTCACGCCCGTGCCGCCGCTGCTTGTGCCGTTAACCGAGCTTGTCGATCCCGAACTCCGGCTACGACAGTGAGGGCAGACGCTTTTGCCCCGTCCGAGAGCAAGTAGAGCCGACGGCGCGGTCCACTGCGATCAGTGTCCTCATCCCACTGCGAAGCGGCCCACCCCAAGCGTTCAAGCCTCTCCAAAATCGGGTACACACTTCCCGCGGGCCGTCCCGTCACCTTCACGATTCTCAATCCCCAGACTGGGTCACCGGCATTCAAGAGCACCTCGAGTACATCTGCCGTGGCGGGGGTCATGCGACCTAAAGGTTTCATGTCGCCAATCTATCTATATAGATTTGGGTGGGTCAAGGTCTATTTGCCCAGGCACGCCGCCAGAGCAATCCGGCAACACCCTGTGACCCCGCCCGCAAGAGGAACCCCTACGGGACGCTTGACTTGCGTGTCAGAGCGACTGCCCGCACCGCCTCGACGACGAAGCTCGGGTCGATCGAGT
Organism: Cryobacterium sp. Hz9; assembly: GCF_004402825.1. Taxonomy (NCBI): domain Bacteria; kingdom Bacillati; phylum Actinomycetota; class Actinomycetes; order Micrococcales; family Microbacteriaceae; genus Cryobacterium; species Cryobacterium sp. Hz9. The sequence continues at coordinate 11,972 of NZ_SOFC01000010.1, read as the reverse complement.
AGGGGCTGGTCCCCGTGGACGGCCGAACCTTGATCCGGAATCTGGATGCGTTCTAAGCCTTGGTTGCGTCTAAATCAGCGACAGAACGACGGGTAGAACTACGGCAACGCCTACATATGCGAATGCAGTAAGCGGGATGATGCTGAGTAGGGGCAGCGGTTGGTGTCGAGTACGAGGAAGGGTAGCGAGTAGGAACCCAACGCCGAGGATTGCGAATACGTACCAACCGTCCGAGAATCCTGCCGTCACTACGTCAGTCTTGCTGAGCCGGTAGAGCGCTTCCGAGAAGAAGAGCGAAGCCATGAGAGCGACGCCGTACGTCGCCCAACGAGACCGCGTTTTGAAAAGGTACCCGGCCAGCCCGAGGAGCGGGCCGAACATGAGAGCGCCAATCATGTAGTAGGTGTCGCCGGTCCAGCTTCCGATGATCCCGAATTGCGCCCACATTCCTATGTAGAAGCCGACATCAGCGGCGAGAACCGAGAAAAGCCCGGCGACTGCCGCTAAGCCGCCCGTGACCGACAGGTAGCCGACGAAATAGGCGATGATAAGCCAGACCGAATAGCAGTTCGTCAACTGAACGAGGGGCTCTGGAAGGTAGGTCTGCCCGAGGGACGTCAGATGGCCCCAGACCAGACCTGCGCTGATTAGTCCCGGCAGGCGCCCGAGACCAGCAGCTGAGAGTACGCGCGGACGTTCTCGATTCCCAGGGACTGCCACCGTACTTTCCATACGGCGAGGCTAGCAGCGCCAGAAGTCGACGAGTTTCTGTGACCCTATTCGCCGTTTGTGCTGCGCGCCGAGGTGATTCTCCGACGCGCGTGGCATCGGCGCCTGAACCCTCGCACACGTTCGCTCGAGGGAAACAGCCACTCCACTTAAATATGCCCTCACCGCGTTCCCGTACGAGGAACCCCCTGCGGGACAGCTATTGTCACCGACGATGACGCCGCTATCGTCAAATACCGCGACAGACAACAATTGTCATCGGTTCCTCCATCCCGACTGCAGCGTCAACGGTTCGACGTATCTCGGTTGCAGTATTTTGGGAGTCGTGGCTGGTGCCGCGGTCAGTTCACAAATCCGGGCCGTTTTGACGAGGGGAAGTACCGTGAATCCAAAGCGATATTTCGGCACGATGGCAGTTGTTGGAGTTCTTATTATGGCCGTGGGCGCCTTCCTTATCTGGCAAGAAGTGTTCCCGCTTATTGTTTCGATTGTGTTCGCGGCCGGCGGGTGCGGCGTGCTCATCCTGAGCGTTGTGGCATCGGTTCGAAAAAGCCCCCCCTACTGAGCTGGACACTGAAACTTCGTCGTTCGAGATGCGAGAGCAACTGGGATCACCGAGCCACCGACGAGAAGTGACCTGCCGCAGGCATTTCAAAATGTTGTATGAGCGGATTTTTTACGTTTCCCATGTTGGCTGCCAACAACCATGATGGTGGGCTTCATGGGTCTTAATTCCCCCTCTCGTCTGCACCGCTGGTTCAAACCGCTGAAGACCTTCCTTTGGTCCCACAGGAGGAACCCCTATCGGCCTCGTAGGAATTGGAAGATCACACGGATATATTGACACCATGACTGGCAGACGGATGATTTTGTGGGTCGGCAGGCACCAGGTCGGGCTCAGCCTCGCAATGGTCGTGCTCTGGCTAGCAAATGCAACGATCCAGATAATTGCGATCGCGAACGGAGACACGGGAACCAACGGAGGGCACGTTTTTAGTCTGGTTCTCGCTCTGCTGCTAGCCGTCCTCTCAGCTGCAAGCGCGGTCATCGCTTTGACTGCCAAGGCGAAAAAGACCGCGAAGGATCAGACGCATCGAGCTGTCCCGTAAGTCGAACGGGGGCTAACCGGTTCACTTCAGAAGCATGACCGGGATGCTTATAGGCTACGCGCGCATATCAACCAACGACCAAGACCTCACCGCCCAAAAGAACGCCCTTGCCGCCCTCGGCGTCTCAGTCCAGATGACGTTCACCGATCAGGGCCTCACCGGAACGAACCGTGCCCGACCAGGTCTTCGCGAAGCGCTAGCCGCCTGCCGAGCCGACGACACCCTCGTCGTGACCAAACTCGACCGACTGGCGCGCTCGCTTCGCGATGCCAAAGACATCGTCGACGACCTCACCCTTCGTGAAGTGAAGCTCAGCATCGGCGGTTCCGTTCACGATCCAACCGATCCAGTTGGAAGGCTCCTCTTCAATGTGCTCGCGATGGTCGCTGAATTCGAGGCCGACCTGATCCGAGCACGTACTCGCGAGGGGATGCAGGTCGCCAAAGCGGCCGGCCGGCTCCGCGGCAAGCAACCCAAACTGACTCCGGCGCAGGAAAAACAACTGGTCGAGGTGTACCAGCGCGGCGAACACACCACCGCGCAGATCGCTGAACTCTTCAGCGTCGCCAGGTCCACGGTCTACCGGGCAATCCAACGAGCCGGCGATGCCTCAACCTGAGCAATCTTTGTGCAGATGAGTACGAGTAGACGGGCGTTTTGTGCAGAGAAGTAGGGAAACATTCCGATCCGCACTCGCCTGCACACCCCCGGAAAATCGAGGCCCTTCGTGCAGGCGAGTATGAAAAACGACACTCGTCTTGTCACGTAATCGAACGGATAAATGACAGGGGTCAGCATGCTCGGCGGGTATACGCGGGTTTCGAAGGCCGACGGGTCGCAGAGCACTGACCTGCAGCGGGACGCACTCTTGGTGGCTGGCGTTGACCCGGGCGACCTCTATGAGGACCGTGCTTCCGGAAAGAAGGACGATCGTCCGCAGCTGGCGGCCTGCCTGAAAGCTCTCCGCGAGGAGGACACTCTCTTGGTGTGGAAGCTCGACCGTCTCGGCCGAGATCTACGCCACCTCGTCAATACGGTGCATGACCTCACCGACCGCGGAATCGGCCTCAAGGTGCTCACCGGCGAGGGCGCCGCGATCGACACTACGACTGCATCTGGGAAGCTCGTCTTCGGTATCTTCGCGGCTCTCGCGGAGTTCGAGCGGGCGGTCGTCTCCGAACGTACCGTCGCTGGGCCGGCCGCAGCGCGAGCACGGCGGAGGACGGGCGGGACGCCGGCCAAGGTTCGCCTAGCTATGGCTGCGATGGGGCAGCGGGAAACCAAAGTGGGCGACCTCTGCAAAGAACTGGGTGTCACCCGGCAGACGCTGTACCGCCATGCCTCCCCATCGTGGGAGCTGCGACCAGACGGCGCGAAGCTTTTCTCCAGATAGCGTAAATTGTGGCCCATCCGAAAAAAGAGCAGACTGATAATGGCTAGCGCGACATTGCGCCGCGGGCCGAAGGGGTAGATGAAATGAAGGTAACCGCTGCTGTCGCTCTCACCAAGGGCGAGCCACTTGCGATTCAGGAGCTCATTCTCGATGCGCCTCGCGCTACCGAGGTTCAGGTGCGTATGGTCGCTACGGGTGTCTGCCACACCGACGCCATCGTGCGCGATCAGCTGTATCCCACCCCGCTGCCCGCCGTGCTCGGCCACGAAGGTGCCGGGATCGTCGAGGCTATTGGGGAGGGCGTGACAAGTGTCGAAGTCGGCGACCATGTGCTTCTTAGCTTTTCCAGTTGTGGGGTGTGTTCTTCCTGTGTCTCTGGGCATCCCTCGTACTGCATCCATCTCTACGACCTTGACTTCAGTGGTGCCCGTCCCGATGGTTCGACCGCGTTCACTGCTGACGATGGCACGCCCGTTTCCTCTCACTTCTTTGGTCAGTCGTCGTTTGCTTCGGTCAGTAACGTCGCCGAGCGCAGCGTCGTCAAGATCTCCAAGGATGCACCGTTGGAGCTTATGGGTCCGCTCGGTTGCGGCATCCAGACCGGCGCAGGCGCTGTGCTCAACGTTCTCCGGCCGGAAGCCGGCAGCAGCATCGCCATCTTCGGATCCGGAGCGGTGGGGATGTCCGGTCTTCTCGCCGCCGTCGTTGCTAACGCCACGACGATCATCGCCGTAGACATTGTCGACAGCCGGCTGGAGTTCGCCAAGACACTTGGCGCCACCCACACCATCAACAGCAAGGACGAGGATGCCGTCGCGCGGATCCGCGAAATCACTGGTGGCGGGGTGAACTACGCTCTCGACACGACCGGCAACAAATTCGTTTTCGCCCAGATGACTAAATCCCTCGGCGTCCTTGGACATGGTGCCCTCGTCGGTGCGGCGGCGCCTGGTACCGAGGCACCGATCGATATCGGCAGTCTGCTGCTGACCGGGCTGAAAATCAGCATGGTGATCGAGGGCGACTCCGTGCCGCAAACTTTCATACCCCAGCTGATCTCGCTCTACGAGGCCGGCGTGTTCCCGTTCGACAAGCTCGTCAAAAAGTACGACTTCACTGACATCAACGAGGCCTTTGCTGATAGCGAGAGCGGCGTGACGCTCAAACCAGTCGTCATCTTTTAGATCTGCGTGTGGTGCCTGTCTTACTCATTCGCGGCAGGCGACACCGGCTGGTGGCCCTCTCGTGCGGCGGCTTTGGGCCGCGCCGGTCACTTTCCTGCTTCGGCTATCAGACCTGGACGCCGTCAATCGTGAAGGCACCACCGATGAGTGGGCAGTTGGTGTTAACGGTGCGGAGCAACCCGTGCGCGGGAATCCTTTCGAGTGAGCCATCTGGGTTTTTAGCGTTCGCGTCAATGGGGGACTGAGCTAAGCGGGCGGGAGGGACCGCACTCGCGAGTGAAGTCCCTCCCGCCCGCTCGTCCATGTGGCTTTGTCGAGCGCCGGGTTTGGTGAAGGCTCGGTTAGACCCGTGCATGCCCGTCCGCTCCGCGAGACGATCGCAAGTGTCAGGAAAAGCTATGGCCTCCTCGACGTCATGCAGCGCTCAGACAACGAAGAGCGTCAGTGGATCCTTCACGCCGAAACCGTTCCGGAGTTCCGCCACGCCCCGAAACGGCTACTCGATCCGCAATCTCAAGTGAAGAGGCTCACGCCTCCTGGACCAACCAACAGTCCCACGACGATGAGCACAATACCCCAGAGCATCTGGCGTCGAAATAGCGCGACAATGCCTGCAATTACGAGGATTACCGCAATGATCCAGAGAATTGTCGCCATGGTGCTGCTCCATTTCATTCAGCGCCGACGGGCCGTACGCCCACAGCGGTTTTCGATCTGTTGAAGCGAACGTACCCCTGCTCGGTCTCTAACCACTGTGTTTTATCCAGAATGTCGTGGAGGTGAGACTCTGTCATCATCTGTTAGCGGCCATGCGAAACGACCAAGAAAACCCAAGCACGGTCACGTCCCGCTGAGTGGTGGAGTTTCTTAACACCGTACGGGCCGTGACCTAACGGCTAGCGCTTGGTGGCGGCGTCACGTGCCAGAGTCTCGTCAGCAGGTTGATCTGGCAGTAGCCCGAGGGCGCGCGCGGCGGTAGAAGGTCGCTCGGGACATTCCAAAATCGAGCGCGACCTGCGCCGCTGTCTCTCCACCTTTTATGAGCCGGTGGGCATTTCGGATTTGACCGTCGGTAATGAGTCGCGGTCGCCCGCTGAGATCTTTTCCGGCGTCGCAGCGCTTGTTGATCGAGTCGAGTATGCGCTCTCGCGTGATTTCGTGTTCCATTTGACCGAGCGCCGCCATGATCGTGAATAGCATGGTCTCCATCGGTGTCGCAGTGTCGACGTCGCCGCCGCCCAGGTCGAGCACCCTCAGGCCGGCGCCGCGGGCGCGGAGCTCTTTGGCGAAAACGAGCATGTTCTGCGTCGATCGCCCGAGCCGGTGCAGAGTCGTGATGACGAGAGTGTCGCCCGCCTCGAGAGCGTCAAGCGCGCGATCGAAGTAAGGCCGCGATGTGCGAGCGCCTGAGATCCCATGGTCGCCATAGAGATCATCACGCCGGATACCACCGGCCAGAAGGTCTACCTCCTGCCGGTCGGTGGATTGCTGGCGCGTGGAGACGCGCGCGTAGCCGATCAGCTTCGTCACGGTGGTCCTAGGGTGTCTCATAACTAACGTTGAGTACCGCAATTTAACCAGAAGGTTATACGACGTAGTTATGAGACTCGCCGCGCCGCGAGATTCCGCCGATTCTAAGGAGGCGCAGGTCACGGCCGCGAGACGTCTTATATCCCTAGGGTTTCGGGACATGATGAGTGAGCGCAGTAGGCTTCGAGCATGATAGGTCCTGACCATGCTGAGTCCGAAATAGATTCGAAGCGCACCAGCACCGCTTATCTCGGCGGCGCCATCGTCATCATCGCATTTTCGATTCTTACCATTGAGAATGCGTCGCAATGGTTCGACTACGTTTCCCGCGCCATCTTCCTTTGCATCGCAGGCATGCTTGCGTACAAGGGAATCCAGTCGGTTATCAAACGTCGGCACTCTGCTGATAAGCACGCGTCCCAGTAGTTCCCCGGTACAAATTCCTGGTTCAATGCGGTAAGTCAACGCGTTGATTTACCCCTCGATATCGGTATGCGCTCGAAGGACTCGCCCGCGAAGTGGTCCTTCGGGGCTTCGAAGTGGGCACATCGACAAGCGATGTCGCCGAGTCGAGCCGCTCAATTCGGTCTTGCAGTTATATCTGCAAGGATCTAGGCTGGAGGATGAGGCCGCGCCACGCGCCGCCAACACGGGCCAGATTCATCAGTCGGATCTGCGGCCACGTCGAGAAGAGAGAAGTGTTGTCATGGCGCCCAATGTGCTGGTGAACGGATCCCTTCTCGTGGATGAAACAGTCCGCCGCTCTGCCGAGATGTTCATCGAGCATGTTCACGATCGAAACATCACCGCGGCCTCGTTGACTCTCGATGACGGCACGACTCTTGAGCTGGACGGCGCGCTGGCCGAGCTTATGCAGTTCGTCATCCGAACGTTGCCTTCGGGCGCAGTGAACGTGCAATCGGTTCCTAGTGAGATGACGTCAACGACCGCCGCAAGCATCCTCGGGATCTCCCGGCCGACGCTTATGAAGTTAGTGCGGGACGGCCTGCTCCCCTCGCACAAAGTGGGAGCGCATCACCGTTTCAAGCAAGCGGACGTCGCCATCCTCGCGAAGGCTCGTACTGCTGCTCGACTGGACGCCTTCGCCAGACTTCGTGAACTGGATGAGGCTCTCGAAGCGGCGGAGTAAAACAAGGGTGGAACGCGCGTCCACCCCAGACCGATAATGTGGACTCGTGCACCGCGTATTCGTCGACTCCAACATCCTAGGAAGCCGCACCCTCTACGACTGGCTGTTCATGCTGCGCAACCAATCCAAGATGTTTAGTCTGAGCGTGACTCCGGACGTGCTAGACGAAACCCATTGCGTGTGGCGCAGAAAGCATCCGTAGTCGGGCGGAGAGCTGCGGAAAAACCGCGAAGCGCTGTTTCGTGAGAACTTCGACGAGATCCTCGAGGACTGGACGGGTGGCGAGGCTCCGAGTCTGAAAGACAAAGACGATCAGCACGTCCACAACGCGGCCGTCTACTGCCAGGCAGACATTCTGCTCACAATGAACATCAAGGACTTCGGCGACCCGGACCTGCTGCCGTATGATCTCTACACGCCCGACCAGTTCTTCTGCCTGGTGGAGAGCAGCTATTCATTTCTCGTCCGCGAGGTCACTCGGTCGCAGAACAGCTATTGGCAGAACCGACGCGCCAAAGGCGACTCTGTGACGGGCCTGGCCGAAGCGCTCGAAAAAGCGGGCTGTCCGAAATTAGCGGCAATCGTGGCTAAGCACCTTCGGATGCTGTCGGGACCCACCTAGCCCACGCCGAGAGAATCGCCCTCGCAGAAGTTGGCGAATTCAACGCGAGGCAGCCGCAGGGTACCTTCCTCGGACGCGCGATCACGTTTACGATCCCCTACGCTGATCAGCCTCATCTCAGATGACGAGTCCTGGTTTGTGTCCCGGATAGTCGCAGTACTACTCGACTTCCAGCAGTGCCTGCTTCAGGTTTCAGTTTCCAAATGCGTTGGCCGCGGCCGACCCCACGGCCCACGCGGTCCTCGCAACCCTCAGAACTGCTAGAGATGTCCTGATACATGAACTGTCAGAGATGTCCTGAGACATCACACATCACCGGCGAGGCCGCCCCAGGGCGTGCCCACATTCTGCCCACACTTCAAGAAATTCGAGGTGATTGTTGAAGTGCCATGGTGACCGAAAACCGTTGATTTTACGGGCATCGTGACCTTCCGCTAGGCTATGACTGTGCGGGACTTTGAGTTCAAATCCCACCGGTACCGCCACGAAAAACCCCCTATATCCCAGTGTTTCACTGGGGAGTAGGGGGGTTCTTCTTTGCTCAAATGGCCATTTTGGCAACACTTGAAAAAATTTCGGTGCGAAAGACGAGCATCAACGTGATGAAAAGTGGCCCGTCGCGCCTATTGCGAGATATACGTTTGTGCCTCGCTTCGCCTGAAGCCACCGGTCGACGTGTCAGAATTTCAACTCCCACTGATCGCGGGTCAACTTGAGCGTCGACGTCTGCGCTGGCCCCGGCCACCCCGAGCTTTTGGTAGGCGTCTTCGACCATTCCGGGATCTGGCTGGGGTCGCGCGCGTCTACCGCGTAAGCCTGGTCCCTCACGCGATCGTCACCGTTTACCTTGCGGACTCGATCACTCAAGCGTCGAAAACGATGCGATTCCGTGGCCGGGCCGGCGCTGATCCCGGCGAACAGGATCAGTGATGCCGACAGCCAACAGATTCTGTTGAACGAGAACAAGCAGGTCAAGGACCGCCGCCGCCTGCCACGCCACCCCGCCCGCCTCACCGACGCGAAATCGTTCATGGCCTCGTTCGTCGACGGCTACAACCACGAACATCGTCATACCGGGATCGGCCTCAACACGCCCGCCGACGGCCGCTACGGCCTCGCAGCAGCCAAGGCCATTCAACGAGCAGCGACGCTGGAGACGCGGCCCGGAAACGCTTCCCCGAGCGATTCAGCACCAACCACGCGCCCCAGATGCCTAAATGACGTGTCAACTAAACCTTCGTCCGTCCCGGCGGCTAGTGGTCGACCGTTGCGGCGATGGCTACGGCGAGGTCTGCTGGTCGGCTCCACATGGGCCAATGCCCGGTCGGGAGATCGATGAGTTCGAGATCGCGGAGGAGTGCGGCTTCAGCCATCATCGGATTACCTTCGTGAGCCATTTGCATTAGCACCCGAGAGGGGTACAAACAGGCGATGATCGTCGATGGCACGCTTCGGCGGGAATCGTTCTCCAGACTTACCTGGTCGCGCATCACACTTGCGGGCATCGGCACTGCTCGCTGACGGAATAGTTCGAGCGCTTCCTTGCTCAGGCCGTCGAGACTGGCAGCCAGTTGCTCGAACGGTGGCAGCGCCACCTCCTGCACATCAGACGGCACCGACGTATCGAACGCTGATCCGTCAGCGACCGGCCCACTATCGACGTAGATGATGCGATCGACCACGGTTGGGTCCTGGTCGAGGAGCATGGAGGCGGAGAAACCGGCGCCACTGTGGGCTACGAGGACGACGGAGGAGTCGTCGGCACCAGCAGTGCTGACGGCCGAGCGTAAAGAGTCCACCTGGTCGGCCAAGGTTCTCTCCGCACGATGAGGGTCGTTGGGATCGAGACCCGACATCGTTACCGGGATGACGTTGTGGCCGCGGTCGCGCAGATGGGCCGCGACAGCGTCGTTCGCCCATCCACCAAGCCAGTAGCCGGGTACGAGAACAAATGAGGCTTGGGTGGGCTGTCTTTCTTCATGATTTCATCTTTGTTCGCGTTCCGTCTACCACCGGTGAACCTCACAGCATCACAAGCATTGGCCCTTAGTGCGGCAGTGGCGACGGCCGCGCAAGCTCCGTTCTCGGACTCGGCGCGTGCTTCGATCCTCAAAGTGCTTGACGTACTTGATCCAGTGTTCCGTCGGAAAGCCGCTGAGCTCTCCAGCCGCGTATGAGTTGACGTCGGCCCGTCAGCCGAATGGCGCGTGATGTCCGCGCTCGAGCAAGCCACCGTTGACCAGGTCACCGTCAACCTCACCTACACCGACGCGGAGGGGCAAACCACACGACGCGAGGTGGAACCAATGATCTTCGCTCTCACCGCTGGCCAGTGGAAGCTCGTCGCCTGGTGCAGACTCCGAGAGGGCATTCGCTGGTTCGCCCTAACCAGGATTCAGCGCGCAACGGTCACACGCCATCCGTCTACGGGACATTAGATCGAAGAGATAGGTAAACCGCCCACGCTTGCGCATTCCGTCCATTTCTGAGAGTCGCTTCGGCGGGGGCCAGCTATTGGCGCAGAAGCCGGTTGGTGTTCTCGTTCGATCATCGCTGCCACGGAGACCACGGATCACAAAGTAGACGTCCGATTCGCCAGGAGGAGCGTCTGCGCATCGCAGATCTACGGCTTGGCGGTGCCGACATTCGCGCGATGGCACGGGATCTGGGGCGCTCCGCGTCGACGATTAGCCGTGAGTTGCGTCGCAACTCCCACCCGACAACGCGCAGCTACCGGCCATATGCCGCGCAGAATTGTTGATGCCGTTGATGCTGTTGATGCCGACGACGTCGATCAGCCGGTGATTGCCGGAATGATGGCGCCGGAAAACACCTGCCAGGCGAGCGCGGTTTTGGCTACCAGGCTCAAAGTGATGTACGCGCGTTCGCCTTGAAGATAACTCTTCCACTTACCGACCTGCTTGTACTGCAGCCATTGGTTGATCGCAAAGGTATTGAAGAACAGGAATAGAGAAATAACAATGCCGACGACGAAGCTGGGGATAGCGACGTCGCTGGCGCTGCCCGGTCGCAGGAAGTAGATAAGGATGAGGATCCAAGGAACGATGCCGACCATGCACCCGAAAATGAATGGCACCAATCCGCGGGAACCGGGACGCTCATATTTCTCTTGCAAGGCACCAAACATGATCATGGCCGCATTAATAGCGAAGACCGCGAACAGCGCACCAATATCCGTAACGCCGTTGATCGCCAGGATGAGCCAGATCATGATCGATGAACTCAGGGAGTATTCGACCCAGCGGAAATAGTTGTGCGTGTTCTTGAGACCGTTCTTGTACCGCGCGAAAAACCACGGGCTCGAAATAAGGAAGTGAAAGAAGGCGCTGAGGGCGAGGAAAGCGACGACACCGGCACCGATATTCACCTCGAACACGGTGACCCGCTCCGGTGGAATTGGAAACCCGGGGGGACCAGCCAAATAGTCCGCCGTCACCGCGAACAGAACCTGCGAACTCAGGGTGCTCAGAATCACCGAAAAGAAGATCGCCTGGAGCAGGTGCAAACTTCCGGCGACGACGTTATAGATTCGCAGCCGATCGATCTGCTCGTCCGGTGTGTACATTTTCTTGGCCAAGGCCATCTCCTTCTTTGGGCGTGCCTGACCTCGCAACACGGCGAGCTGACGGTGCCAGACTCCTGCGGTCATCATGGCACTATCAGGCGCGTTGTCGGTGACGCGTCGCGACCACAAACTGAAGTGCCGCAATGGCATCGCCACCAATGCGTCCACTGGAGTCTCCGCCTCCATTGCGCTTTGGCGGCATTTTGTGATCCTTATCTGTTGTGGCACCGCGCAGACGGCCGCGGTGATGCCGGTGAGCGCCTCGGCGAGGTTGCGCGGAGGCGTTCGACGTGCGGTGGGCTGAGGAAGATGAAGATGAGGAGGGCACGAACGTGACCCAGATGGTCACGAGCGCCCCGATGCTGGCAGCGACCCAGGGGTCGAGGTCGGCGGGTTTGTGGTGGGCCCCGATGAAGCTGACGAACTGGACCACCATAATCAGGGGCCGAGTGTGGTCTCGGCTTCTTGGTTGCATCCCTGCGATGGACACCGCGAGTACTGGGGATAGACGCCTGTTGAGTTGCGACGCGGAATACTGGAAACGTAAAAAACATGCGTATCGTCTCCGCTTGTCGACGACGGTTGAAAATTGAGCCACTATCGACGGTGAAAACTGAGCCACTTGTTGTGTGTTCTATTGTGCCGCGTTCTCGGCGCGGACTGAAGGTA
>NZ_SOFC01000026.1:0-15283 GCF_004402825.1 Cryobacterium sp. Hz9 | reverse complement strand
CATCAGCCCGACCGGACCCGCACCGTAAATCACGACCGTGTCACCGGGGATCACGCCGGCCATTTCGGTAGCGTGGTAGCCCGTCGGGAAGATGTCCGAGAGCATCACGTAATCGTTCTGCTTTTCTTTGGCGTCTTCACCCAGGCGCAAGCAGTTGTTGTCACCGTAGGGCACACGCAACATTTGGGCCTGCCCGCCGGGATACGGACCCATGCCGGCGAAGCCGTACGCAGCGCCAGCACCGACCGGGTCGGGTTGAGTAGTCATGCAGTAGTTGGTAAAACCGCGTTCGCAATTCTTGCAAAAGCCGCAGGAAATATTGAACGGCAACACGACGCGTTCGCCCACTTTGACCTTGTCGACGCCGTTACCGACCTCGATGACCTCGCCCATGTTCTCGTGACCGAACGTGCGTCCAACCGCGAAATCGGTACGTCCCTCATACATGTGCAAATCTGAACCGCAGATATTCGTGGCCGTGATGCGCACCAGAACATCGGTGGGACGTTCGATCGTGGCATCCGGAACTTCTTCGACGTTGACCTCATTGGGGCCCTTGTAAACGACTGCTTTCATTTTTCTTCACTCCTCGAATTTCATGACCGTGAAGACGGACGGTCCGTCTTCACTCTCGGAGAGGTACTCAGGATGAATGTCCGGACAGTCTGAGACTGCGCGGAAAGTGTGTATGGCTCAGGTCTATCACGATCGCACTGGACCGGCCAGTGTGTCTCCTACGGATCGAGAGCACTCGACTCTGCCGAGAATCGCCTTCACAAACGAGACGACGACGTCACAGAATATCGAGGGGTTGCTTGCTGCGGGGTGCCGGAAATGCGCTATCCAGAGACAGGCAATCCTCGGCGTCGAGGACGACCGCACCCGCGCCGATATTCTGCTGTACGTGCTCGAGTGACGATGCTTTGGGGATCGCGATGATGCCCGGTTGTCTGATGACCCAGGCGAGTGCGATCTGGGCAGCAGTCACTCCGTGGCGTTCTCCGATTTCGGCCAGGAGTGGATGCCGGAGCAGGGTCGGTCCCTGACCGAGTGGCGAGTAGGCCATGAGCGGCATGCCTGCGCGTTGTTGCCAGGGCAGGAGATCAAACTCGATGCCCCGACTACCGAGGTTGTAGAGCACCTGATTGGTGGCGCATCCGTCTGGTGCTTGCCTCAGATCATCCCGGTCGAAATTCGATAACCCCCAGCTTCGAATCTTGCCGGCTTCACGGAGGTGTTCGCACCCGTCGACGGTCTCGGATAACGCAAAACTGCCGGCCCAATGCAGTAGGTAGACATCGAGCCGATCGGTTCCGAGCCGGCGCAGGCTGCGCTCGCACGCAGCGACGACACCGCTGCGGCTGGCGTTATGCGGGTAGACCTTGCTGACCAGCACGACGTCATCGCGTCGGCCTCGGATGGCCTCGCCGACCAGTTCTTCCGAGGCCCCGTCGCCATACATTTCGGCGGTGTCGATCACGGTCAGGCCGGCGTCGATCCCGGCGCACAGGGCCGCCACCTCGGTCTTTCGCTTCGCGGCGTCCTCACCGAGATGCCAGGTTCCCTGGCCGATGACGGGCACCCGAACGCCCTTAAAAAAGTCGGTTTCGCGCATGAGGTTCCTTACGTCGTGTGCATTTCTAGACGGTCTGGCTTACGTATTCTCAAGGCTGAGAACGATCTTGCCCAGGTGGGCGTTCGCGGCCATGAGATCCTGCGCTTGTTGGACTTCGGTCCAGGGCAGAATCCGATCAATCGATGGGCGTAGTGCTTCGAAAGCCGGGTCGACCTCGGACAGCAGCGTGGCGACGATGTCGGCTTTTTCCGCAGCGTCACGGGTACGAAAGGTGACCCCGATGATGCTCAATCGTTTGAAGGCCAGTGCTTCCAGGTCAAGAACACCGTGGGCACCACCCAGACGCCCCACACCGACCAGGCGCCCCAGGAGTGCGGCGCAGCGAATATTGTCCGCAAGATACGGGCCACCAACATGGTCGACGATGACGTCGACGCCGCGACCATCCGTCAGTTGCAGAACTTGATCTGCAAAACCGGCCTCGCCAACTTCGAGTACGTGATCGGCACCCGAAGAACGGAGCAGGTCAGTTGCCCGGTCTGTGCGAACGGTAGCAATGATGAGTCCAGCGCCCAGGTACTTTGCCAGCTGTACGCACTGAAGCCCTACCGACGAGGCAGCCGCATGAACGAGCACCGTTTCGCCCGGCTTGAGGTCACCCGCAGTGCGGAGCGCGTTGTGCTCCGTCATCAATCCGAGGATGGCAGCAGCACCCTCCGCGTAGGTCCACGTCTGCGGAATCGGTACGACCAGCGCAGCGTCAACGATGACTTCCTCGCTCAAACCTCCACTGACGGTGGCCATGACGCGGTCCCCGACGTTCACGCTCCTCACCTCCTGTCCCACCGTCACGACGTCGCCTGCGGCATCCAGCCCCACAACGACCGGAGCGTTGCCTGGGCTGATCGGCTGGTGGGTGCCCGCGCGCTGGCCCAGGTCGGCACGGTTCACCGATGCGGTCCGCACACGGATCTTCACCTGACGCAGGCCCGGTTCAGGGCTCGGGAGATCCCGCATCGAAAGCACGGATCCGCCCGGGTTCTGCTCAATAACAATTGCTCTCATAACTGACAGTGTGCTCCGACACGGTTAGTTCCCGCTGAAATTCTGGCTCCAGGAGACTTTTTTCTCCTCGTCGGCGATGCCAGGCTTCACACGACCAACGCGAATGGCCAACCGGTGCCGGTGCCGGTCCAGGCGGCGGACACGGACTCCAGGGGCGCGGGTGCGCACCTGGTGCGGTCGGCGGATCGGGCTCGCGGCGGCTGGCGAATAGGATTGGAGTATCCACCCCAATGCGTATCGGAGCACCATGTCTGAAATCACGGCCGAGCAGGTTGCCCATTTGGCATACCTCGCCCGGATCGACCTCAGCCCCCTCGAGATCACCGATCTCACCCATGACCTCGGCCAGATCGTCGACTCGATCGCCAAAGTGTCTGAGGTTGCCACAGCCGATACACCGGCCACGAGCCATCCGATGCCGCTGACCAACGTGTTCCGCGAGGACGTCGTCGTGCCCTCCCTGACGGTTGAGCAGGCACTGTCCGGTGCACCCGACCGCGCCGGGGACAAATTCCGCGTGCCTGCCATTCTGGACGAGGAGTGACCATGACCTATCTCACCAAGCTCTCCGCCGCTGCGCTGAGTGAACTGTTGGTCAGCAAGCAGGTCAGCGCCGTCGAGGCGACCCGCGCCCACCTTGACCACATCGCGGCGGTCGACACCGACCTGCATGCTTTTCTGCACGTCGCAGCCGACGCCGCCCTCAACACCGCCGCCGCGATCGATGCCCGCCGCGTTGCGGGTGAATCGCTGCACCCGCTCGCCGGTGTTCCGATTGCGATCAAAGACGTGCTCGCCACCCAGGACATGCCCACCACCGCCGGGTCGAAAATTCTCGAGGGCTGGGTGCCGCCGTACGATGCGACCGTCGTCGCCCGCCTGCGTGCGGCCGGGCTGATTCCGCTCGGCAAGACCAACATGGACGAATTCGCCATGGGGTCCTCCACCGAGCACTCCGCCTATGGCGTCACCCGCAACCCCTGGGACCGCGACCGCATCCCCGGTGGCTCCGGCGGCGGCTCGGCCGCGGCCATTGCCTCCTTTCAGGCGCCGCTCGCCCTCGGCAGCGACACCGGCGGATCGATTCGCCAGCCGGCCGCCGTGACCGGCTCGGTCGGCGTCAAGCCGACCTATGGCGGAGTCTCCCGCTATGGCGCTATCGCCCTCGCGTCGAGCCTCGACCAGGTCGGCCCGGTCTCCCGCACGGTCTACGACGCCGCCCTGCTGCACGATGTCATCGGCGGGCACGACCCGCTGGATTCCACCTCGCTGACCGACAGCTGGCCCTCGATGGCCGCCGCGGTCCAAGCTGGCCTCAAGGACGGCGCCCTCAAGGGCGTGCGCGTTGGCGTCATCAAGGAACTCTCCGGCGATGGATTCCAGGCCGGCGTCACCCAGCGCTTCACGGAAACCCTTGCCCTGCTCGTCGCCGCCGGCGCCGAGATCACCGAGGTCTCCGCCCCGAACTTCGAGTACGCCGTCGCGGCCTACTACCTGATTCTGCCGGCCGAGGCCTCGAGCAACCTGGCGCGCTTCGACTCGGTGCGCTTCGGCATCCGGGTCAACCCGGCCAGCGGTTCGCTCACGAGCGAGCACGTCATGAGCGCCACCCGTGAGGCGGGTTTCGGCGCCGAGGTCAAGCGGCGCATCATCCTCGGCACCTACGCCCTGAGCGCCGGCTACTACGACGCTTACTACGGCAGTGCGCAGAAGGTGCGCACGCTCATTCAGCGTGATTTCGCCGCCGCGTTCAGCCAGGTTGACGTGCTCGTCTCGCCGAGTGCTCCGACCACCGCGTTCAAGTTCGGTGAAAAGCTCGCTGACCCGATGGCCATGTATATCAACGACGTGACCACCATTCCGGCCAACCTCGCCGGCGTGCCCGGCATGAGCATTCCGATCGGTCTGGCGCCCGAAGACGGGCTGCCGGTCGGCCTGCAGATCATGGCCCCCGCCAAAGCGGATGCCCGCCTCTACACCGTCGGCGCCGCCATCGAGCAGCTGCTCGAAGCGCGCTGGGGACACACCATGCTCAGCCAGGCACCAGCCCTGACCCCGACCGAAATGTTTGCCAGCGAAGAGGGAGCCGTTTGATGCCCAGCGCAGAAATGAAGAACCGGGCCGAATTGATGGACTTCGACAAAGCACTCGAACTGTTCGAGCCGGTGCTCGGCTTCGAGGTGCACGTCGAACTCAACACCAAAACCAAAATGTTCTGCGGTTGCGCCAACGAGTTCGGCTCCGGCGCCAACACGAACACCTGTCCCACCTGCCTCGGCCTGCCCGGCGGGCTGCCGCAGGTGAACAAGAAGGCGATCGAATCCAGCATCCGCTTGGGGCTGGCTTTGGGATGTGAGATCGCGGAACACTCGCGGTTCGCCCGCAAGAACTACTTCTACCCCGACACGGCGAAGAACTTTCAGACCAGCCAGTACGACGACCCCATCTGCCACGACGGTTCGATCACGATCGAACTCGAAAGTGGCCGTCTGGTCACCGTCGAGATCGAACGCGCCCACATGGAGGACGACGCCGGCAAGCTCACCCACATGGGTGGCGCCACCGGACGCATCCAGGGCGCCGACTACTCTCTTGTCGATTACAACCGTGGCGGAGTGCCGCTGGTGGAGATCGTCACCCAGATGATCGAGGGCGCCGAGCACGACGCCCCCGAGATTGGCAGGACCTACGTCGCTGCAATTCGTGAGATCGCCAAGGCCCTCGGCGTCTCCAACGCCCGCATGGAAGAGGGCAACGTGCGTTGCGACGCCAACGTCTCCCTGCGCCCGCGCGGGTCGAACGTGCTCGGCACTCGCACCGAGACCAAGAACGTCAACTCGCTGCGCTCGGTCGAACGCGCTGTGCGATACGAGATCCAGCGCCAGGCTGCCGTGCTTGCCGGCGGTGGCACCATCACGCAGGAGACCCGGCACTGGCACGAAGACACCGGAATCACGAGTGCCGGTCGGCCCAAGAGTGACGCCGATGACTACCGCTACTTTCCCGAGCCCGACCTGCTGCCGATGGCACCGTCGCGCGACTGGGTCGAAGAACTGCGCCTGACCCTGCCCGAGCCGCCCGCGGCCCGCCGCAAGCGCCTACAGGCAGCGTGGGGTTTTGCGAACCTCGAGTTCCAGGACGTGGTGAACTCCGATCTGCTCGATGCGGTCGAAGCAACCGTCGCTGCCGGGGCATCCGCTCAGGCCGCACGCAAGTGGTGGACCGGCGAAATCGCCCGGCTCGCCAACGCGGCCGGGGCCGCCGCCGACTCGCTCGTGACACCGATACAGCTCGCCGCGCTGATCGAACTCGTCTCGGACGGAACCCTCACCGACCGACTGGCCCGCCAGGTGCTCGAAGGCGTCATCGCCGGGGAAGGTACTCCGGCCGAGGTCGTCGCCAGCCGCGGCCTCGCCGTGGTCTCCGACGACGGTGCGCTCATCGCGGCCATCGACGCCGCGCTGCTCGGCCAGCCCGACGTGCTCGCCAAGATTCGGGGCGGCAAGCAGCAGGCGGCCGGCGCCGTCATCGGCGCGGTCATGAAGGCCATGCACGGGCAAGCGGACGCCGCGCGCGTGCGCGAACTCGTGCTCGAACGCGCCCAGGCGATCGAGTAACGCATGAGTGGTCAGAGCGCTGTTTTCGGAGTGGGCGTGCAGGTCATCGTGCGGCTCGATCGCACCCGGTTTCCCGAGTCTCTTATTGACGACCCGATCGGCGTGATCGTGGCGGCGGGGGAGTCGGAGGGCTCCGGGCTCTACGCACCGACCGTCATGCGGGAAAAATTCTGGGTCGTTCGATTCGAGGAACCATTCTTCGGTCTCGACGGCTCCGGTCCGCACGACTCCGCGCGCATCCCGCAGAGTTTCCTGGAAGCAGCGCCGGAGGCGTGAGCGCACTCACGCCAGAGCCGGGCGAGCGCACCCCGTCGACCCGCGACATCCGTCGGTGGCGGCAATACCTGGCGGACGAACAGGCCGAGGCCGCCGTGTATCGCGACCTCGCCAACCGTCGCGCCGGCGAGGAGCGCCAGATTTTGCTCGCCCTCGCCGAGGCCGAGGGGCGGCACGAAGAGCACTGGCGCCAACTGCTCGGCAACGATATCGGCTCACCGAGGCGCGGCGCGCTGCGCACCCGGTTTTTGGCGCTGCTTGCTCGACGGTTCGGTTCGGTGTTCGTGCTCGCCCTCGCCCAGCGGGCCGAGGGTCGGTCGCCCTACGACGCGGATGCGGACGCGACCAACGCCATGGCCGCTGACGAGATCGTGCACGAAGAGGTCGTGCGCGGCCTCGCCGCCCGCGGTCGCAAACGCCTGTCGGGCACCTTTCGCGCCGCCGTGTTCGGTGTCAACGATGGGCTCGTCAGCAACCTCGCCCTCGTGCTCGGCATCGGGGCCACCGGCGTGCCGCCCGCGACGATCCTGTTCACCGGCATCGCCGGGCTGCTGGCCGGGGCGCTCTCGATGGGTGCCGGCGAGTACGTCTCGGTGCGGTCCCAGCGGGAACTGCTCGAAGCTTCAAGCCCCGCTGCGCCGGCCAAGAGCGTGCTTTCGCACCTCGACCTTGCCGCAAACGAACTGACCCTGGTCTATCGGGCCCGCGGCATGTCTGAAGACGAAGCTGAGACCTACGCCCGCGGGGTGCTCGCCACCGCCTATGCGGCGACCGGACCGATTGCCGCGGTCAGCAGGCAGGCGCCGGAACCCGACGAGCATGAGGCCATCGGCACGGGAACCGGCGCGGCCCTGTCGAGCTTCTGCTTCTTCGCGTCGGGGGCGCTGCTGCCGGTGTTGCCCTACCTGTTCGGCATGAGCGGGTTCGCGGCCATCATCGTCGCGACCCTTCTGGTCGGCGTGGCCCTGCTCGCCACCGGTGCCGTGGTCGGCCTGCTCTCCGGCGGGCCGCCGTTGACGCGCGCCCTGCGGCAACTCGTCATCGGCCTCGGCGCGGCCGCGGTCACCTACCTGCTCGGGCTCGCCTTCGGCACCACGATCGGTTAGTCCGGCGCCCGGTCGGCCGCGGGCCCGGCCACGACGGCGAGCCCGGTTCGGCCGCACCACTGGAACGTGTGTGCACCGTGCAGCCCCACTGCGGCGTCCGTTGGCGCGGGGTCGGCCAGAAGCCTGGTCAAACCCGGCAGGCGCAGCAGCGCGCCGGTCGCGAGGTGGGTGTCGGTCGAGACGACCACCCGGCCGCTCGCGTTGATGACCGTCACCGCAACGGCGTCAGTGCTCAGGAGCGGAACGAGATCGCGCTCGATCTCATCGACCGACAGGTCGATCCCGACGACGCCGATGAGCTCGACGCCGCGGTACACCGGCAGCGTGAGCGTCAGGGTGTACTCGTCGGTGCACAAATAATCCACATAGGGCCCGGTGATATGCCGTCGTCCGGTTTGAGCGGGAACCCGCCACCACTCCAAGGCGGTGTAGTCGCGAAAATTCTCGTCGAGAGGGTCTTCGAGCGTTTCCAGATGACGGATGCCGTCGGCCGGCAGCCTCGGCGACGCCGCGTTCTGCCCGCCCAGCCACCAGGCCAGGTGCCAGCCCAGAAAGTGCGGGGCCGACACAAAGCCGGCTCCGATTACCGTGCCGTCCGAGTCGGCGAACGCCCGGATCACCAGCCTTTCCACCAGGGGATCGAGTTCGGCCCGTTCGGCGACGCTGCCAGGACGCGCGGCATAGCGCTCCACCAGGTTTGCCCACTGTTCCAAGCGGGCGAAAACCGGGTCGAACACGGCGGCAATGGACGCGACCCAGGCATTGGTGGGGGGAGTCTTCTGCTCGGGAATGATGGTCATACGGGTGCCTCGCTCGAGACAGGCGTGGTCCCACTGCCGGTGGTCGTCGACCTGCCTGTCCGTTCCAAGACTGACTTCGCCTCGATCAGCCACTCGATTGATTCGATGATCTGCGAGACGGTGAGCTGCCTCGCCCGAGCGCCATCCTCGGCGACGAGCGCGGCGACCGTCTCGCGTTGCACCGCACGGCAGCGTTGCCGTCGAAGGGGTTCACGCAGGCCGAGCCAGAGCAAGGAGCCAAATTCGGCCTGCAACCGCAACTCCTCGCGCACGAGGCGAGCGGACTGGCTGAGCGCGGCCACCTCGAGACGAAAGGTGCCCTGGCCGCGGCGCGCGACATCCGCTGTGCCGGCATCGGTGCGGTCGAGAATGCGTTCGAGGTTGTCGACGTCGGCCGCACTGGCGCGGTCGGCGGCCAATTCGGCGGCGAGGCCGGCGATCGCGGAATAGTGCACGCCGAGGTCTCGCACCTGCACCCGGGAACAGGCCAGGAGGCGATCCTCCTGCAGACTGTTGGCGCTCCCGCCGGTGAAGGTGACGAAACTGCCGCCATCGCGACCACGCTTGGTCTGCACGAGGTTGTTGCGGCGCAGGATTTCGAGCGCGTCGCGCGCGGTGACCGTGGCGACGCCGAGCTGGCGGGCCAGTGCGGCTTCGCTCGGCAGCCGTTCACCGTCGTGCAGCACTCCGAGCACGATGGCGTCGGTCAGGCGCTGCAACACGAGCTCGGCCCGCCCCGCACCGTCGAGCGGGGCAAAAATGGCCGCGCGCGTTCCCGATCCGGCGCGAATGGACTTCGGCATGGGCGGCTCATTTCAGGTCGTGACACGACCGTAACATCCCGGCGTACTTTTATGACATCTAACTCCATATGATTACCCTGTGAGTGAGCAGGGAGCCAGCGAATAACTGAGGAGATCGTATGACCGGTGCGCAACCCGCCATCCGTTTGACCGGACTGACCAAGAGTTTCGGCAGCGTCAAAGCCGTCGACGGTGTCGACCTCGACATTAGCGAGGGGGAATTCTTCTCCATGCTCGGTCCCTCGGGTTCGGGAAAAACCACGGTGTTGCGGCTGATCGCCGGCTTTGAACAACCCTCCAGCGGAACGATCTCCCTGTTCGGCCAGGACGTCACCGACCGGGCGCCGTTCGACCGCGACGTCAACACCGTGTTCCAGGACTACGCCCTGTTTCCGCACATGAGCGTGCTTGACAACGTCGCCTACGGGCTGCGCGTGCGCGGTGTCGCCAAACGAGCCAGGCACCAGCAGGCCAGAGCGGCCCTCGACACGGTGCGACTGGGCGGTTTCGCCGATCGCAAGCCCAGCCAGCTCTCCGGCGGGCAACGC
This sequence comes from Cryobacterium sp. Hz9, assembly GCF_004402825.1. NCBI lineage: Bacteria > Bacillati > Actinomycetota > Actinomycetes > Micrococcales > Microbacteriaceae > Cryobacterium > Cryobacterium sp. Hz9. The sequence continues at coordinate 5,492 of NZ_SOFC01000026.1, read as the reverse complement.
CAGCGGGTGGCGCTGGCCCGGGCCACCGTTGTGTCGCCCAAGGTGTTGCTGCTTGATGAACCGCTCGGCGCGCTCGACCTGAAGCTGCGCGAGCAAATGCAGGTCGAACTCAAGGAACTGCAGCGCACCCTCGGCATCACGTTTATCTTCGTCACGCACGACCAGCAGGAGGCGCTCACCCTCAGCGACCGTATCGCGGTGTTCAACGAGGGCAGGATCGAACAGCTCGGCACCCCGGCCGAGATCTACGAGCGCCCGGCTTCGCCCTTCGTCGCCGCTTTCGTGGGCACTTCGAACATCTTCGACGACAACATCTCGCAGGCGTTGCTCGGCCGCAGCGGCGTGCACTCGGTGCGCCCCGAAAAGATCAGCGTCACCACCGAGAACCTGCCCCTTGTCGCCGATCGCGTCGCTCCCGGGGTACTGGCCGAGGTCATCTACGTCGGCAGCAGCACCCAACTCATCGTCGACCTCGATGCCGGCTCGCGCGTCGTTGTGCTCGAACAGAACGATGCGCACCGCGTGGCGACGAAGAATCGCGGCGCGCGCGTGACCGTCGGCTGGAACGACTCCGACATCGTCACCCTGGCCGCGTCTTCTCTTGTTTCCCGCCCCTGACCGATTGATTCACGAATGGAGAAAGTCATGAAACGCACCCCTGCACGCCGAACATCCCTCGCTCTCGCGGGCATCGCCATCGTATCGGTCGCCCTGCTCCTCACCGCCTGCGGCACCAGCTCAGGCGGCGGTGGCACGACGAAACCCGCCCAAGCCCAGACCGACCTCGGACAGATGGAGGGCAGCGTCTCGTTGCTGGCCTGGCCCGGCTATGTCGAAGACGGCAGCAATGACCCCGAAGTGGACTGGGTCAGCGCCTTTGAAAACGAGACCGGCTGCACCGTCACCAGCAAGACCTACGGCACCTCGGATGAAGCGTTCAGCCTTATGAAGACCGGTGACTACGACGTCGTCGCGGCCTCAGGGGACGCCTCGTTGCGGCTCGTCGCCGCCGGCGACGTCGCCCCGGTCAACACCGACCTCATCCCCAACTACGAGGGCATCTTCGACTTTCTGAAGATGCAGTCCTGGAACAGCGTCGACGGCGTCTCTTACGGCATTCCGCACGGCTACGGCGCCAACCTGCTCATGTACAACACGGAGGTCGTCACCCCGGCGCCCACCTCGTGGGACGTCGTCTTCGACAAATCGTCCGCCTACAAGGGCGCGGTGACCGCGTACGATTCGCCGATCTCCCTGGCGGATGCCGCGGTCTACCTCATGGCGCACCAGCCGGAACTGGGAATCGAGAATCCGTACGCGCTCGATGAAACCCAGCTCGCGGCATCCGTTCAACTGTTCAAGGACCAGCGGGTGAACATCGGCGAATACTGGTCGGACTACCTCAAGGAGGTGCAGGCCTTCGAAACCGGTGACACCGTCGTCGGCACCACCTGGCAGGTCATCCGCAATTCGCTCGCCGAGGGAACCCCGGCCGAGGTCGTGCTGCCCGAGGAGGGTGCCACCGGATGGTCGGACACCTGGATGATCGCCGCCGACGCGAAGAGCCCGAACTGTGCCTACGCCTGGCTGAACTACATCGCGAGCCCGGAAGCCAACGCGCAAGCCACCGAGTACTTCGGTGAGGCGCCGTCCAACGCCGGAGCTTGCGACTTCACGGTCAACCCGGATCACTGCCAGATCTTCCACGCCGGCGACGCCGAGTACGCCGCCCAGATCTGGTACTGGTCGACACCGATCGCGAAGTGCCTCGACGGGCGCACCGACGTCGAGTGCACCGACTACTCCGACTGGACCACGGCCTGGCAGGAGATCAAGGGATAACGGCACGTTCGAGCCAGATCGAAGGAATAACAATGACGGTTGACGCTTCCGCGCCACCCACCCGCGGAGCGGTGATGCCCCCGCAAGGGGGCACCATCGCCCGGCGGGGCTCGGTCTTTCTCAGCCGACACCCGCGTTTGAGGCTGTCACTGTTGCTCGGTGCCCCCCTGTTCTGGCTCGGACTGGTCTACATCGCGGCCCTCGCCGCGCTGCTGATTACCGCCCTGTGGACGGTCGACTCGTTCACCGGGCAGATCTCACAGACCTGGACCCTCGACAACATCGCGGCAGTGCTGACCGGGTCGCTCTACCAAACCGTGACGCTGCGCACCGTCGGCGTGGCCCTGCTCGTCACCATCATCGATATCGTCATCGCCCTGCCGATCGCGTTCTACATGGCCAAGGTGGCGAGCCCGCGGGCCCAGCGCATCCTCGTGATCGCCATTCTGATGCCGCTCTGGGCGAGCTACCTCGTAAAGGCGTACGCCTGGCGTTCGGTGCTCTCCCAAGGCGGAATCTTCGAATGGCTCGTCTCACCGTTCGGCGGGCACAGCCCCGGTTACGGTCTGCCGGCGACGATCATCACCCTGTCCTACCTCTGGCTGCCGTATGTGATCCTGCCGATCTATGCGGGATTGGAGCGGGTGCCGGATTCGCTGCTGGAAGCATCCGGTGATCTCGGTGGCCGCACCTGGTCGACGCTGCGCTTGGTGGTGCTGCCGATGATCTGGCCGGCGATCATAGCCGGGTCGATTTTCAGCTTCTCACTCTCGCTCGGGGACTACATCACCGTCAACATCGTCGGCGGGGCCAACCAGATGCTCGGTAATCTCGTGTACACCAACGTCGGGGCGGCGAACAACCTGCCGCTCGCGGCCGCGATTGCGTTCATCCCCATTCTGATCATCTTCGCCTACCTCGCCGCCGTGCGGCGCACGGGCGCGCTGAACAATCTCTAGGAGTTCGCCATGCGTCTGAGTCGACCGGCCCGCGGCCTGCTCGCGGCCATCACGGCCGTGGTTCTGGCCCTGATCTACCTGCCGTTGCTCGTGGTGTTCGTGAACTCGTTCAGCACCAGCCAGAACCTCACGTGGCCACCGCCGGGCTTCACCCTGAAGTGGTGGGCGAAAGCTTTTCTGAGCGACGGAGCCCTCGACGCGGTGCTGACCAGCCTGCAGGTGGCGCTCGCCTCGACGGCGGTCGCGCTCGTGCTCGGCACGCTCATCTCACTCGGATTGCAACGCTTCGAATTCTTCGGCCGCGATGCCATCAGCCTGCTGGTCATTTTGCCGATCGCGCTGCCCGGCATCGTCACTGGCATCGCCCTGAACAACGCCTTTCGCACCGGCCTGGGCGTGCAGTTGTCCATTTTGACTCTCATCATCGCCCACGCCACGTTCTGCATCGTGACCGTGTTCAACAACGTGATCGCCCGGCTACGGCGCCTCGGGACGAGCCTCGAGGATGCCTCGTCCGACCTCGGCGCCGGCATCTGGACGACGTTTCGCCTCGTCACCTTTCCCCAGTTGCGGTCCGCGCTGTTGGCGGGCGGACTGCTCGCCTTCGCCCTGAGTTTCGACGAAATAATCGTGACGACGTTCACTGCCGGGTCGAGCGTGAAGACACTGCCGCTATGGATCCTGGACAACCTGTTCCGGCCCAACCAGGCGCCGGTCGTCAACGTCATCGCAGTGGTGCTCGTAGTCGTCTCGATCATCCCCATCTATTTCGCGCAGCGCATCGCCGGCGCCGAAAAGATCGTGCGTTAGCCGTTTCCGCCTGCCCAGCCGGACAACTCCTGCAATTTCAGGGAGCAGCCGCGGCTCTTCCCTACAACGCCTCAGTTCGGTGATTCTGCGACGGCAGATTGCAGGAGTTATGCCGGGGGATGGAACTTGACCGCTGGCTGGTAGTGTCGATTGCCCGGATCGGGTTAGAGTTTTTCGGTGGGCAGACAGGACGGCAGCGGGCGGCAGATCTCGGCGGACGGCGTCAACGACCGAACGTCTACCGTGCTGCACGTCGACCTCGATGCGTTCTTCGTCTCGGTCGAGCTGCTCTCCCACCCGGAATTCGTCGACCAGCCGGTGATCGTCGGCCATCGCGGCGGCCGTTCGGTCGTCACGGCGGCCAACTACATCGCCCGGAAATACGGCGTGAACTCGGCGATGCCGATGGCGCTCGCGCTGCGGCAGTGCCCGAACGCCATCGTGCTTGAGCCGCACATGGGGCTGTACCGCGACTTCTCCACCCGCGTCATGAGCATCTTCGACGACGTCACCCCGCTCGTGGAACGACTCGGTATCGACGAGGCCTTTCTCGACGTGGCCGGAGCGACCAACCTGTTCGGCTCTCCGGCCGTGATCGGCGAACTCATCCGCGCCCGCGTCTTCGCTGAGACCGGGCTGGTTTGCTCTGTCGGAGCGGCCTCGACCAAGTTCGTCGCCAAACTCGCCTCCGGCCTGGCCAAACCCAACGGTTTGCTCGTCATTCCGGCCGAGAAGACGATCGAGTTCCTGCATCCACTGCCGGTGACGGCTCTCTGGGGCGTGGGAGCCGCCACCGAGGTGGCGCTGACCCGCCTTGGCTTGAAACTCATCGGCGATATTGCGCACACATCGCTCGACGTGCTGAAGAAGACACTGGGGGAGGCATCCGGTGCGAAACTGTTCGAATTGTCCTGGGGGCGTGACCCGCGCGCGGTGACGATCGAGCGGGAAGAGAAAAGCGTCGGCCACGAGGTGACCTTCGAACACGACGTGACGGACCTCGACCGGCTGCGCAGCGAACTGCTGCGACAGTGCGACCTCGTGGCCGCACGGCTGCGCCGAAGCGACCTGGTGGCACGACGCGTCGCGCTCAAACTGCGTTACACCGACTTCAGCACGGTCACCCGGTCGCGCACCCTCGCCGAACCGAGCAGTGTCGGTCGCCGAATTTACGAGGAAGCCGTGGCCGCCTTCGACCTGCTGGCCGCCTCGGGCATTCGGGTGCGCCTGATTGGGGTGCGTGCCGAGCAGCTCGGCACGGCATCGGGGTCGGTCGGGCTGTGGGATCCGGACGAAGACTGGCGGGGCGCCGAGCTCGCGGTCGATTCCGTGACCGAACGTTTCGGGGCGGGAACCGTGCGTCCGGCCTCGTTCTTCAAGCACTAGTCGCGCTACCCTGTTGGAATGACCAGCCTCCCGGAAAAACTTGCAGAAACCTTCCGTTCCGCCGGCGTGAAAACGGCCTACGGTGATCCCGTGCAAATCGACGGCGTCACCCTGGTGCCGGTGGCGCTCAGCTACTACGGCTTCGGCGGTGCCGACACCGGCGAAGGCGGCGCCGGATCCGGCGGGGGCGGGGGCGGCGTATCGCTGCCGATCGGCGCCTATGTGAAGTCCGGCGGGACCGCCCGATTCGAGCCGAACGTCATCGCGCTGCTCGCCGTCGGTGTGCCGTTCCTGATCGTTGCCGGGCGAGCCCTGGCCCGGGTGATCCGGGCCCTGAAGAAGTAGCCCCGCTCTCTGCACTGGGCGGGGCCCGGGCGCGGGCCGTGGGCCCAGTCTATGAACGGGGCCTACGGCTCACCGGTAGGCCCGGGCGCGGGCGGCGCGGCCAGCGCGCAGAGCGGATGCGGCGCGGCCGGCGCGGGCGCCGCGCGAACC
>NZ_SOFC01000017.1:0-15155 GCF_004402825.1 Cryobacterium sp. Hz9 | reverse complement strand
GGGCTGAACGACCTTCTCGAGGTCGGACCACCAGCTCGGGGCCCGGGACTACTCATAGGACTATCGTCGCGCACGGCAATCAAAGACGGGCTGGACATGATGATGATTCCTGATTCTCGCCCTACGTCACACGGCGGACTTGCTCTGAGCTACTGGCCTCACCCAACCCTGACACGTAGGGAGTCGGCTGTCCGACTCCAACGAGTGTCTCCTAACTGCCGTAAGGTCCGGCTGGTCAGGCGTATTCGCTTCGGTCAGGCGCAGGCCTCGGCGGATTTCCCCGCAGAAGAGGAACCCGATTGATGTTGGTGTCGTCGGGGTGGCCTCCGTCTCAGGGAACACGCTCACGACGACTTTGAACGACGCCCGCGAGTCCACCTTTCCGCTAAAGGATGCATTTATCTGAATCGTGCCGCCCCTGCTGCCCTCGGGAAGAACTACCCCGATCCGTCCTGGATCGGATGCCGTCGGAGACGCAGGCAGAGACCAGACCAGTAGTCCAACACTCAACAAGCCGAAGACGAGCGCCACCGCGAAGCCAGTCCAAATGACGATTCGCCGACGCGACGCTGCATCTTTGGCCTTTAGGTCCTCCGTCTCGAGTAGACGGTCAACGGTTAAGCGAACATGTGCCAAATTCGCCTCGATCGCATGTGCGGCCGCCTTCCGCGAACGACCCCATCGGAGCATTTGACTTGTCCTTTCTTATTCGGAGCTCATTTACCTACGGACTTAGTCGAGGCATTTTTCTCGCGAAGCGACATTGATACCCGCGTTCCGGACCTCGGGTAGCGCCCCCAATCGGCAGTCCACACCCGGGTCCGTTGGCTGACGTCCAGATGGGTCTTAGGAGCAAATAGACACAGACCGCATCGTATCAACGCATGAGAACCGAGCGAGGCCGTTGAAGGATCCGCTACCGGAACGTTGCAACTGTCCCACTCAAGGTTCCTTTGTGACCGCCAGGAATTCACGCCGATTTCGTGTGAACGCAGCCAGGCTCCCACCACAGGAGAGTCGCTTCGATCTCCCGGAGGACAAAACGTTCGACGTTGGCGTTTAGAGGATCAGGGGATTCTTCACGAAGGCGGAGCCAGCCGCTGCAGCACCGTCGCCGGCTCAGTTTTTACGGCGCGGTCAGGCTCCGCGTAGTGCGCCTTTGTCGTCGACGTCGACGTCGACGTGTGTCCGAGTACATCGGCCGCAGCCTGCATACCCAGTTCGTTGGCGAGCAGCGTCGCCCCCGTTCGGCGAAAGGCGTGGGGGTGATCCCCATGCCTTCGAGGCCAGCGTTCCGGAGAATCTCGCGGAATGTGCGCCGAACGTTGTGCGGCGCGAGTGGCTTGCCGTTCCGCGTGAAGAACAGCAGATGTTCCCCGTCCTCCGCCTCGATCAGTGTTAGACGTCGTCGTATCACCTCTGCCGCGAATTGCGGCACGGCGACGACCCGGTTCGATTCATGCGTCTTGGGATGCGCCTGACGAAGCACGCCGGCGCCACTTTGCACGACGAGGGTTCCGCGGATGTGCACCCAAGGCGGGTCGGCGGTCATATCTATGTCGCACTTTCGAAGCGCAAGCGTCTCGCCGATACGCGTCGCCGTGCCGAGCATCACCTCGATCAGGTCCCGCACCTGCCCGTCGGGTTTGGGCCCCATCCTGCCCTCCGCTGTGCGCCAGTCGCGGGCCGCGAGGCGGATTGCGGCTACCTGATCCGGCGTGAGCGCCTTCGGGGTGTGCTGGGGCTTCTTCATCCGCGAGGTTTCCTTCACGGGATTGCGCGCGATGATTCCCCGCCGCACCGCAAACCCCAGCACCATGCTGAGGATCGTGCGGGAGTGCTTGGCTCGCGTGTACGAGATCGCGCGCTGCACCTTCAGGAAAAGCTCAATGCGGCCGACGGTCACCTCGCGAACCGTGAAGTGCTCGAAAAAGGGAAGCACGAGCCCGCGCAGTTCGTACTCGTAGACGGTTTTTGTACCGTTCGCGCGGTCGACGTCGAGCATCAGGTCCTCCAGCCAGGCCTCGGCCAGCATTCTGAACGGCGAGCCCGCGTTCACTGAGTCGCCGAAATTACCGACGCGCATACGCGTGGCCAGCTCGACCTTGAGCGCGGTCTCCGCCGCGTTACGACTCGAGCCGGTCGCGGTGACTTGCCTCGACTGACCGTCCCAGTCGCGGAAACGAGCCGTCGCCCGGAAACGCCCTGCACCGACCTCGGTCGTCTTTATCGCGCCGAACGTACTGATCGGCAGTCGGGGTCGGCCGGCCATCAGCGCTCGCCCCCGCGGCCGCCCGTGGACGGCACGGGCTCGTGAAGACCGTCCAGCCACCGAAGAACATCGGAGACGCGGTAGCGGATCTCCCGTCCGACTCGAATGCCGGATGGGCCGCGGCCATCGGTACGCAGGTCGTAGATCGTCTGCACGTGCACGCCGAGATACTTGGCGAGCTCGCTCGTCGTGAGTACGAGCTCCAAACCGAGCCCCGAGAGACTTGTAGCATCCATAACCCGTAGGTGCCCAAGGTCACACCAGGTGAATCGAACTGGGTCGCGTACCTTCTCTCCGAGCGCCCACAAGGGGCAGGCGCCGCGGAATAAACGTTGAATAAACGTTGAGTGAATCAAGTCTTGCCCCTTCGGTGAGGACAAGACACCCTGGTCAGACGATTTTTTTGGTGCCCCCGGTAGGAATCGAACCTACGACAATCGGATTAGAAGGCCGGTGCTCTATCCACTGAGCTACGGGGGCGGTACTGTTCAAGGTTACAGGTCGCCGGCCTGCTCCGGTCGCCGCTGAAGATCAGTTGCTGACGCGCCGGGCCAATTGGTGCATCGACGGCATCGCACCGACCAGTTGCCGTGTGTACGGGTGCAGGGGGTGGTCCAAGACGTCGGCCGTGGGTCCCCCTTCGACGATGCGTCCGTCGGAGATGACGGCCACAGTGTCGCACAGGTGGCGGATGACGCCGAGGTCGTGCGAGACGAACACGAGGGTGAGCTGGTATTCATCGACGAGGTCGGCCAGCAGGTTGAGCACCTGGGCCCGTACCGACACGTCGAGGGCGCTGACCGCCTCATCGGCCACCAGAATTCGCGGCCGGGAGATGAGAGCCCGCGCAATCGAAATGCGTTGCCGTTGGCCGCCCGAGAACTGATGTGGATGCCGGTCCATCACGTCGGCGTCGAGCCCGACGGCGCTCAGTTGGGCTTCGACCCGGGCTCGTACTTCGGCCCGATTCACGTTGTGCAGGGGTTCGGCGACGATGTCGCGCACCTTCATGCGCGGATCCAGGGACCCCATCGGGTCCTGAAAGACGATCTGCACTTGACTGCGAAAATCGCGCAGTTGTCGTTCCGAGGCTGTCCCGATCGACTGCCCGAGCACGTCGACCGTGCCCGAGCTCGGCCGGTCGAGGGCGCAGAGGATGCGCATGAGCGTGGACTTACCCGAACCCGATTCACCCACGATGCCAAGCCGTTGCCCCTCGGCTACGTCGAACGACACGTCCCTCAGGCCGTGCACGACCGGTGCCGGGGCGAACAGGCCGCCGCCCCCGCGCCGCCGATACTGCCGACTCAGGGCGCGCACCCGGATGGCCGGCGCTCCGGCTACCGCGTTGAAGATCACCGGTGGTCCACCGCGTTCGAGGTGCTGGTGTGCGGCCCGGTGCGGCAGGATCGGCGCTGCGGTGGCATCCGCTTCGATCGTGCGCGGTACGGGGTCTACGGCCGGTGTGATCGGGGTGACGATGACGAGCCGTGACCTGGTGTGCAGCCGGCCACGAGCGTCGACCGCGGAGAGATCGGAAGCCGCAATCAGTTTCTGGGTATGCGCGTGCTGCGGCGCGGTCAACACGCGTGCAACCGGCCCGTCCTCCACGATATTGCCTTGGTACATGACGAGCACCCGCTGGCACACCTCCGCGACCACCGCGATGTCGTGCGTGATCAACAGCAGCGCGGTGCTCCGGTCGGCGACGAGATTTGCGAGGAGCTTCAGTACCTCCGCCTGCACGGTGACGTCGAGCGCCGTGGTCGGTTCGTCGCAGAGCAAGAGCTGCGGATTGTTGGCCATCGCCATCGCGAGCATGACACGCTGGCGTTGCCCCCCGGAAAGCTGATGCGGAAAAGCCTGGGCCGCTGCACGAGGGTTCGACAGCTTAACCTGGGCCAGCAGGGCGACGGCGCGTTCCCAGGCCTGACGCCGTCCCGGTTCGGTGTGGTGCACCGTCATGATTTCGGCCACCTGGGCGCCCACCCGCATCAGCGGGTTCAGGGCGGTCATCGGTTCCTGGAAGACCATCGCCAGTCTGTTGCCGCGTAGCTGGTTCAGGCTGCGTTCGGGCGCCGTGAGCAGGTTGGCGTCGACACCGTTCAGACGCACCGTGCCGGTGGCGGTGAGCGTTTCCGGCAGCAGCCCCATGACGGATGTCGCGGTGAGCGACTTGCCCGACCCGGATTCCCCGATGAGGCCGACGCGTTCGCCGGCAGCGAGATCGAAACTGATGCCGTGCAGCAGCTCGGCGAAGGGTGAACCGACCCGCAGGTCCTTCACGCGGAGAGTGGGCGGGGTCATCGTTTCACCTGCATCCTGGGGTCGAAGCGGTCGCGCAGGCCGTCACCGAGCAGGTTGAAGCCGAGCACCAAGATGGCAATGGCGATTCCCGGCCACAGGATGAGCAGCGGCTCGACGAAGAGGTAGCCCTGTGCCTCCTGCAGCATGCGCCCCCAGGACGGTGTGGGCGGAGGCGTGCCGAGCCCCAGATACGACAGCGCGGCCTCGGCGAGAACCGCGATGCCGAACGAGACGGAGGCTTGCACGATGAGCATGCCGCTGATGTTGGGCAGGATGTGCCGCACCCCGATGAATAGGCCGCTCTTGCCCGCGGCACGGGCCGCCAGCACATACTCACGGCTCATGATCTGCATGGTGCCACTGCGGGCGATGAGTGCGAACGCGGGTGCCGTGCCGATGCCGAGTGCGACCATGGCGGTGATCGTGCCAGCTCCGAAGATGGCCCCGAAGATGATCGCGAGCAGCAGGGCGGGGAAGGCGAGCGAGATATCGTTACCGCGCATCATGAACTGGTCGACTCGGCCGGGATTCATGCCGGCCACGATGCCGAAGGGAACGCCGAGTCCGGCCGCGATGCCAACCGCAACGGTGCCCACGAGCAGGGCGATCTGGGCGCCGCGGAGGATGGAACTGAAGACGTCCCGCCCAAAGCTGTCGGTGCCCAGCAGGTATTCGGTGCCGGGCGGTCGCAGGATGGAATCCGGGAAGACGCCTTCCGGGTCGAACGGCGTCCACCACACCGACACGACGGCGGCCAGGACTACGAGGCCGACCAGTACCAGGCCGGCCCAGAGCGTTGCTCCGCCGTTCCTGCCGGCGGCCGCGGGGCGTCGCCGTGGCCCGGTCGCGGCCGGGCCACGGCGATCTACGGCGGTCATGAGGCGCTCCGCAATCGGGGATCGATCACCGTGAAGGCGAGGTCAACGAGAAAGTTCAGCAGCAGCACGAACACGACGAGAACCAGCACGATGCCCTGCACTGCGGGCAGGTCACGCAGCGCGACCTTGTCGAGCAGCAGGCTGCCGAGGCCGGGAAGGCTGAAAACCCGCTCGATCACGACGGCGCCCACCAGCAGGGAGGCGATCTGCAGCCCGAGCACGGTCATCACCGGAACGGCCGCGTTCCGCAACCCGTGCCGGAACAGCGCCCTGCCCGCACCGAGGCCCTTGGCCCTGGCGGTGCGGATGAAGTCTTCACGCGTGACCTCGAGAACCGACGATCGCACGTACCGGCTGAGCACGGCGCCCTGCACGCTGCCGAGGGCGATCGCGGGCAGAATCAGGTGCTGGAGGAATCCCCCGAGATCGTCGCCCGGATCAACCCACCCACCGGCCGGAAGCCAACGCAGCGTCACGGCGAAAACCGTGACGAGAAGCATCCCGGCCAGAAACCCGGGTACGGCGACCCCGATCTGGCTGATGCCCGACAGGATCGCGCCGTCGGGCTTTCGCTGCCGGACCGCGGATAGGATTCCGAACGGAACCGCGAAGAGCAGGGCCAGCACGACGCTGGTCAGTACGAGGATCACCGTGATGCCGAGGGCATCCGTTATTTCGGGGCCGATCGCTCGACGCGACACGGTGGAGGTGCCGAAGTCGCCGACGAGCACATGCCCAAACCAGTCCAGGTAGCGCACGACCGCGGGGCGGTCGAGTCCCATGGCCGTGGTCTGGGCGGCGACATCCGCTTCGGTCGCCTGCACGCCCAAAGCTATGCGCGCGGCGTTGCCGGGCAGGATAGACAGCATCAGGAAGGTCACAATCGACGCCACGACGACCGTGGTGGCGAACACGCCGATGCGACGCAGCACCACAAGAACCATAACGGGACTTTCCTCTGACTGATCTACGGTGGGCACGACACTGAGGCAGTGTCGCGCCAACCGCCCGAACATCAACCGTACGCGTACCGGATTCGACGGGCGCTATCGTGCGATGGTCGAGAGATCCAGCGCGAGGCTCGGGCTGTTCTTCGGCACGCCGAGCAGATCGGCCTCGGCGAGGGAGATGGCCGGCTGCAGGTAGAGCCAGTTGGCAGCGGCTTCCTCGGTCATGGTCCTCGTCGCCTCCCGCATCAGCTCGACGTGGGTGGCCGCGTCTGCGGCATCCGCTTGAGCGAATTTTGCTATCACCTCGGGCGAGTCGTAGGCCGCGTAATAGGAGGGGACGGCGAAGCTGGTCGCATCGCGCGGCTCGCTGTGCATGATGAGCGACATGTCGTAGTCGTGGTTGGCGAAGACCTCGTCCAGCCACACGGCGGGAAACTCCAGCACCGTCACATTGGCGGTGATGCCCACTTTGTCGAGCTGATCCTTGACCACCTGGGCGCCGGCCACGGCGTAGGGAAGGTTGGGAATCTTGAATGCCACACTCAAGTCGCTGACTCCGGCCTGGTCGAGCAGTTCTATCGCCTTGTCGGGATCGTACGGGTAAAGATCGGCCAGACTCGCGTCGTACCAGGGGTCGGTTGGCGGCACCATGGAGCCGATCAGCAGACCGTAGCCGCTGTTCGCCGTGTCCAGGACGGCCTGACGATCGATCGCGTACATGACCGCCTGCCGCACCCGCACATCGCTGAAGGCGGCACCGGCGTTGTTCATCGACAGAGTGACCTCACCCGTGCTGGCGCCTTCCAGCACCTGAAAATCGGCGTTTGACTTGAACTGGTCGACCAGCTGGAATTGCGAGATGCCCGAAATGAGGCTGATGTCGCCGCTGAGCAGGGCGTTGGTCTGCGCGGTCGCATCGGTGAAATAGCGCAGCGTCACATCGCTCATGTACGGGGCCTCACCCCAATAGTCGGCGTTGGTGGCGAGCACGAGGCTGTCGCCCTTCTTGAAGGAGCTGACCGTATACGGACCGGTACCCACCGCATCGGTGGCCAGGTCGGCGATGCCGGATTCAGTGAACATGGAGCCAACCGGACCGCTCATGTTGAACAGCCAGCTATTGCTCGGCTTCGACAGGGTGATGCGGGCCTGACTGTCGCTGACCACCTCAATCTGGGCAATCGGATCGAGGTAGGCGGGACCGTTGGCGGTCCAGTTGTCCTTCACCCGTTCGAGGCTGAATTTGACGCTGGCGGCGGTGAACGGTGACCCATCGGAGAAGGTGACTCCCTTGTTGAGCTGAAAGTCGTACACCAACCCGTCTTCGCTGACCGTCCACGACTTGGCGAGCAGGGGCATGATGGTGCCGTCGTTGTCGAGTTTCACCAGTCCCTCGTACACGTTGTAGAGCAGCGCCTGCGGAATCGCCGCCCCTGCGGTCGTGGTGTAGTCGAGGTTACCGGGAGTGGCCAGCAGACCCACGGTCAACGACGTGTCGGGCTCGGTGCCGGTGGATGCGGTCCCAACCGAGCATCCGACCAGCCCCAGGGAGGCCAGAATGGCCGTCGAAATGCTGGCAACGACCCGACGCCGGGTGAGTGCTCTCACCGCTCAGAGCGCTTTAGCTGCGGCGACGAGAACCTGAGCCAGGGTCGGAACACCGGCCGCGCGAAAAACTTCGGTTCCGGCCCCGTTCGTCACGATGACGGTGGGGGTGTTGCGCACATGCAGCTCCTCAGCCTCCTCCGGTGCGGCAGCGACGTCGACTTCGCGCACGGTGGCGCCGGGTACGAGTCGTTTTGCCTCGGCGAGGACCGCTCGCGTCTGCATACATGGTTCGCAGAAAGACGACGAATACAGTGTGAATTCCATCAGGGCCTCGCAGGTCGCGCGTTAAAGATCGGAGGCCTTCAAGTTTACAGGCCGTGTCGCAGGCCACCGGTAGACTCGAACCATGACGAACAGCACGACTGGTACCTCACCGACGACCGCCCCCACGACCGCCCCGGCGTCGAAAAGTCCCGACCGCCTGGTCTGGATCGACTGCGAGATGACCGGGCTTGACCTGGACCGCGACGAGCTCGTCGAGATCGCCGTCGTCATTACCGACTACGACCTCAATGTGCTCGACCCCGGCCTCGACATCATCATCAAGCCCAACGATTCCGCCCTCGAAAATATGGGCGATTTCGTGCGCAACATGCACACGTCCTCGGGCCTCCTCACCGAGATCCCGAACGGCGTCAGCGCCGCCGAGGCCGAGTTTCAGGTTCTCGAATACGTGTTGAAATTCATCCCCGCCGAGCAGAAGGCCCCGCTCGCCGGCAACTCCATCGGCACCGACCGCGCCTTCCTCACCCGTTACATGCCTCGCCTCGACAACCAGCTGCACTACCGTAACGTCGACGTGTCGTCGATCAAGGAACTCGCCCGGCGCTGGTACCCGCGGGTGTACTTCAACGCCCCGGCCAAAGACGGCGGACACCGCGCCCTCGCCGACATTCTCGAGTCGATCCGCGAGCTCGCGTACTACCGCCAGACGGTGTTCGTCGCCGACCCCGGGCCGACCAGCGACGAAGCCAAGTCGCACGCCAGCGACGTTGTGCACTTATTCGCCCCCGAGGTGTAATAGGATTGCGGAGTTGCCCCGCGTTGTAAACGTAGGGACGCATGGTGGGTATAGCTCAGTTGGCAGAGCGCCTGGTTGTGGTCCAGGAGGTCGCGGGTTCAATCCCCGTTACTCACCCCAATGAAACACCGCACTTTCCACGATCGGTGCACGCTATGGCCAAGGTTCGATGATGTTGGAACTGGACGCGGCCGAATTCGAGCGACTCGTCGTCGATGAGCTCGACCTGCTGCCCGATGACATGGTCGATGGACTCGACAATGTGATCTTCGTGGTCGAAGACCGTCCCGAAGACGGCACCCTGGACATCCTGGGTCTGTACGACGGAGTAGCCCTGACCGAGCGCGGTCAGTACGGCTTTGGCGAGATGCCCGATCGCATTGTGTTGTACCGGGAGTCATTGCTGGCGATCTGCACGAGCCTCGACGATCTGCATGACGAAGTGCACATCACCCTGGTTCACGAAATTGCCCATTTCTTTGGGCTTGATGACGACAGGCTGCACGAACTCGGCTGGGGCTGACCTCGAGCGGTCTAGCCTTGGGGCATGAGCTCCTTCCGTCCCGGCCGTCTCGTCGGCATTCTGGCCGGAACCGTGGTAATTCTCGGCCTCGGCATCTACGGCCCCGCGACGCTGCTGGGGCCCCTCCCGGCCGTCACGGCCACCACCGTCACGCCCGCTGCCAGCGCCGAAGCGCCCACTCCCCCGGTACTCTCGGCCAATGGTGCAAGCGCCATCGCCGTGCTCGCCGCCACGACCAGTGACACCTCCGGCACGACCTCAACCGGCGCGGATTCACCCCGCGCAGGTTCGACCACCTCGGCACCGATCGCGGTCGCTGGGACGGCCGAGGCGCTCCCGATGGCATCCATTGCCAAGGTCGTGACCGCCCTTGTTGTTCTCGACGCCAAACCGATCGTGGCGGGCGGGACCGGCCCCACCGTAACCCTCACGGCAGCCGACTTTCAGAGCTACCTTGATTACGACACCGTCGGCGCCCGCTCGGTCGCGGTCTTCGCCGACGAGCAGTGGACCGAGCTCGAGCTGCTGCAGGCGCTGCTGCTCGGGTCGAGCAATAACCACGCCGATAGTGTGGCCCGCTGGGCCTTCGGTTCGGTCGACGCCTACGTTGTAGCCGCTAATACCTGGCTCGCCGACAACGGACTGACCGACACCGTCGTTGTCGACACCACCGGGCTGCACGATGCGAGCGCCGGTACCGCCACCGATCTGGCTCACCTCGCGGGCCTCGCCGCGACCGACCCGATCGTTTCGGCGATGCTGTCCAGTCCCGCATCCGCTTTGGCTAACCGTCGTGGTGTCGAGAACACCACGTCTTTTCTGCCCGAAGAAGGTGTCACCGGCATTTCGCGCAGTTACACGGACGCCGCCGGTGTCTGTTTTTTGTTCACCGCCCAGGTCAGTGACGGCGTTTCGAGTTTCACGTTTTCGGGCGCTTTCATCGGTGAACCGACCTATGGTGCGCTCACCGCCGATCTCACCGCCCTCATGGCGAGCGCGCGCGCAGGAGTGGGACTGCTGCCGGTTCTGGCCGCCGGTGATTCCTATGCGACGTTCACTTCAGCGTGGGGCGACACCGCCGCGGCCGTGGTCGGCGTCGCGCGCACCCGCTATGCCTGGCAGGCCGCGACGCCGGCGGCCGCGACGGTCACGCTCAAGGACTTCGCGACGGCGCGAACCGGCGCGAACGTCGGACAGGTTCGACTCACCGTCGCCGGGGAGAAGCTGTCGGCCGCCCTGAAACTCGACGAGGGTATCGGCGATCCGGGTCTCGGCTGGCGGCTGTTGCATCCGATCGTGATGATCACGGCCCTGCTCGACCAGTAGAACCGGCTACAGCGGCTCCACCTCGGTATCGATCGGGTCACTCTCGCCCTCGTCGAAGGCGTAGCGTACGCGGCGTTGCCCGTTCATGTCTCGATCGTCGACCTCGTCGTACCAGAACACCGATTCCAGTCCGCCGACCGCGGCGACCATGCTGATGCGCGGCGCGTGTTTTCCCCTCACGAGCGCCCGGGAATCGATCTGGCCCTCGAGTGGGCCGTCGATGAACTCGGCGATATACAGGGTGGGTGTACCGGAATCGTCACGGTCGGGATTACTCATGGCACACAATCTAGTCCTCTGCGGCGTGCTATCGCCGATTAGTCGGCCGCCCGCAAGCGAATGGTCGCGCGATTCTCGGGCGTCTCCTGCTCGACATACGTCGCCCATTCCTGCTGCCACTGGTCCCAGTGTGTTCGGAACGCTTCGCCGTCACGGTCCAACGCACGCTGTTTGCGCAGTGCGTCTCCAGCCCCCAGCCAAACCCGCACGTCGCTGAGCGGCTCGTGCACGGCCGCGAGAGTGCCGCAGCCCTCCACGATCAGCGGACGGGCGGCGTCAAGCGGATGCCACTCCGCCGCCTGGTTCTTGGTCCAGTCGTAGCGCTGCCAGGCCGCGGGCTTTCCCCGGTGCCGCGGTGCAAGCACGAACCGACCCAGATGTCGGATGGCCGAGTCGAGGCCATCCCAGCCGGGATAGATGTCATCCAGGCGCACGAGTTGTGGGTGCACCGTGCCCGGCCACTGCGCGACGAGTGCGTCGGCGAGGGTACTCTTGCCCGCGCCACTCGGCCCGTCGATGAGCACTACCGGGGTCGGCCCGGCAGCGCCCACTGCCCGCAGTACGGGTGCCAGTAATGTCGTGAAGTTCCGTAGGACCGGCCCGGCCTGATGCGAACGATTGGTCTCAGGCAAGAACAAAACTCCAGGTCTCGGCCCATACCGCGACGCCGATGGCGATACCGGCAATGGCCAATCCGATGCCGACGAGAACGGCATCGGCCGGGCGAATCCGTGACGGCCGAGCCCAGGTCCGGGGCGCGTCGCTGCCAAAGCCACGCGCCTCCATGGCCGTGGCGAGTTTGCTGCCCCGTCGAACGGAGATGACGAGCAGGGAGAATGCCGGGCCGAAGAACCGCCGGGCGGCGCCGCGCACGCCACCGCCATCGCCGACCCCGCGGGCCCGGCGGGCCAGCGTGAGCGAGTGCCAGTCTTCGATGAACATACCCACGAGCCGCAGGCCGGCCAGGCCGCCGAGCACAAACCGGGCCGGCAGGCGCAGCACCTGGGCGAGGCCGTCGGCGAGGTCGGTCGGATCGGTCGTGGCGAGCAGCACGATGCCGGGCAAGCCGATGGCCAGCACCCGGAGCCCGATCGCCAGGCCCAGCTGGGCAGAGCCTTCGGTCACCGAGATGAATCCGACCTGCCCGAGCAGCGCGCCGGAATCTTCGCCGTAGAGGATCGTCGTTATTGACGCCAGCGGTGCCGCGATCCAGACCGGCGCGGTGCGCAGCCAGAACTGCCGGGCGCTCAGGCCGCACCAGAGCAGCAATACGGCCTCGAGCAACAGGGCGACACCGGCGGAGACCCAGTCGATCGACAACAGCAACGCGCAGCTCACGATGAGGGCGACGGCGAGCTTGGCCACCGGGTTGAGTCGGGCGACGACGCTCGGGCGAATCGCCGGAGTCAGCAGGCTCACAGCGCGCCCGTGGCGAGTGTGATCGGGTCGGGCAGACCGAGTTGGTATTCCTCGTCAGCGAGGGCGCTGACGAATTGGGCGTCGTGGGTGACCGCTATGAGGGCAATTCCCTCGTCGAGCAGCTCGGCTAGCAGGATCAGGAGTTCCTGCCAGGTGCGGGAGTCCTGTCCGAAGGTCGGCTCATCGAGCACGAGTAGGCGAGGGCGGGTCGCGAGCACGGTGGCGACGGACATCCGTCTCTTTTCGCCGCCCGACAGGGTGAATGGGTTGGCGTCGGCGAGATGATCGAGTCGCAGTCGGCGCATCAGCTCGTCCACGCGGCTGGTCTGCTCGGCGGGGCTGAGCCCGAGGGCGCGCGGACCGATCAGCAGGTCGTCGCGCACCGTGGCGGCGAGAAACTGATGCTCCGGGTCTTGGAAGACGGTTCCGATGCGGGTGAGTAACTGCTTCGAGCGCCAGCGGTGCGGCTGGGGGTTGATGCCGGCCGCGAAGCCGTCGCTCGCGCGCAGTGCTCCCCCGGCCGGCGCGAGCAGACCGGCCAGGGTGAGGGCGAGGGTGGATTTGCCGGCGCCGTTTGGTCCGGTCAGGACGGTGGCCGTGCCGGCGCGCACGTCGAGGGTGATGCCATCGGCGACGACGGATGCCGTGCGCCGACCAAACGGAACGCGACCGACCGCGAGCGCCTCGGCCCGCAGCAGGGTCTGCGGATGACCGATCGGGTGGCGCGTCGGAAACCGTGGCGGCAGTGCCGGCACCCAGACACCGGCCTGCGCCAACCGTTCGGCCTGGCTGGACAGGATTTCACGGGTCGCACCGTCAGCCAGCACGCCGCCGGCCGCGTCGAGCACGATGACGCGGTCAACGATGTCCTGCCAGACTTCGACCCGGTGCTCGATGACGACGAACGTTGCCCCGGACTGGTCGAGGGAACGCACGACGGCGTCGCGAACGTCGATGACGCCGGCGGGGTCGAGGTTCGCGGTCGGTTCGTCGAGCAGCAGCAGTCCCGGCTGCATGGCGAGCACGCCGGCCAGGGCGAGGCGTTGTTTCTGGCCGCCACTCAGGCGCGAGGTGGGATGGTCGAGCGGCAAGTCCAGGCCAACCTCGGCCAGGGCCCGCCGCACGCGCGGCCAGATCTCGGCGCGCGGAACGGCGAGGTTCTCGCAGCCGAACGCGACGTCGTCTCCGACCCGGGCTAGCACGACCTGGGAGTCCGGGTCTTGCAGGACTAGTCCGACGCGCCCGCGTGCCTCGGCCGCGCGTCGCCCGTCAATGAGCAGGCTGCCCGTTTCATCGCCGTCCTCGGCGTCGCCGAGTACGCCGGCCAGGGCGTGCATCAGGGTACTTTTACCCGCGCCGCTGGCACCGAGCAGCAGGACCCGCTCGCCGGGCTCGATGTGCAGGTCGAGCCGGGACACCGCCTGGTTGTGGCGCCCGGCGTGGCGCCAGCCCCAGTCGCGGGCGTGGATCTGCGCGGCTCGAATCTTCGGGCCGGGAGCGGGCGTGAACGGCGAGGTTTCAGGCATCCGCTAGCTGAGCGCGGCGGAGGGCGCTCGAGAACCTTCCCGACCCGCGGCGAACCGGCTCAACGCGCCGGTGCGGGCCAGGCCACGCACCGCGAGCCAAGACATCAAACCGGCCAACACGGTTCCCGACACGACAGCGGATACGAAATAAATGACCTTGAAACCAAAATCCAGCGCCGAATAACTGGTGAAGGTCGTGTCGAGCAGGCCTACGGCCACGCCGGCGCCGGCGCCGGCAAGCAGCGCGACGCCGAGGCGCCAGTTCGCGTAGAAGAACAGGGCCAGCACTATTTCAGCGCCCAGGCCCTCAACAATTCCCCAGATGAGCGTCGAAAATCCCCATTGGGTACCGATGAGCATCGACACGACGGCTGCAATGACTTCGGTGTAGAGGGCCGCGCCGGGCTTGCGAATGATGAGGCCGCCGAGTACCCCGGCAAACAGCCAGCCGCCGGCCAGGAGGCCTTCGAGGCCCGGCGTGAACGCGAGGATCGCGCTGAGCGGGGACCAGGCCAGGCCCCAGGCCCAGAAGATGACCCCGCTCGCAACGCCGATGACGCTCGCGACGACGATGTCGACGACACGCCAGCGAAAGTTGCGTGGTTTCTTCGCCGCGGCCGGCAGCGTGGATGTGATTGTAGCGTGCACTGTTCGTGCCCTTTCCGTAGGTGAATACAGGGCACGGGATTGAGAAGCCTCCCTGCGCTGGCATGATCCAGATCAGGTTCGACGGTCGAAGCTTGGTCAGCTTCCTCTCAGCCCGGTATACCGGACTCCCGTGATCACTCTCAATTATAGTGCCTCGCCTAGACTTGCGGCATGGGGACAAGGACATGAGCATTGGCATCCTGCTCGTGCTGGCGGCGCTGTACCTCGTGCTGATGCGCCGATTCATTCTGCGGCGGCGCCGCATTGCGCAGGGCCTGCCCGTGAGCGACCCGTGGCACTTTCCGGCCTGGTTGCGCCCACGCGTGCCGCGCTGGGTGCGCCGCCGGTTCGCGCGGCGCCCGCGCCGGCCGCGCCGCATCCGCTCTGCGCGCTGGCCG
>NZ_SOFC01000013.1:0-8302 GCF_004402825.1 Cryobacterium sp. Hz9 | reverse complement strand
CGTCCGTCCTATGGTGATCGTGCGCCGCGCACCGATCGTCCGGCCTACAACAATGACCGTCCGGCCCGCACCGAGCGTCCCTCCTACGGCGACCGCAGCAGTGCGCCGCGCACCGAGCGTCCGTCCTATGGTGATCGTGCGCCGCGCACCGACCGTCCGGCCTACAACAATGACCGTCCGGCCTACAACAATGACCGTCCGGCCCGCACCGAGCGTCCGTCCTACGGTGACCGCAGCAGTGCTCCCCGCACCGAGCGTCCGTCCTATGGTGACCGTGCGCCGCGCAGCTTCGAAGACCGCGCCCCGCGTCGTTCCAATGACGACCGGCCGCCCCGTCGCGATTTCGGTAACGACCGTCCCAGCCGTTCCGACGATGGCGACAGCAAGTTCTACCCGAAGCGCAGCGAAAACGGTGCCAAGCCCAGCTTCGCCGGTGGCGACGACGTCGTGCTCGAGCGTCTCGAAGCCATCGCGACGACGGCATCCGATGTCGTCGGTGTGACCTTCGGTGACCTGGGTCTCGGCGAGAACATCGTGCGTGAGCTCGCCGCCCTCGGCGCTCCGTCGCCCTTCCCGATCCAGGCTGCGACCATCCCCGACGTGCTCGCCGGGCGCGATGTGCTCGGCCGCGGCAAGACCGGATCCGGCAAGACCATCGCCTTCGGCGCTCCCCTGGTGGAGAAGCTCATGGAGAACAACGGCGCCAAGGACCGCAAGATGGCCCGCAAGCCTCGCGCGCTCATCCTGGCCCCGACCCGTGAGCTCGCGCTGCAGATCGACCGGACCGTGCAGCCCATTGCCCGCAGCGTCGGCCTGTTCACCACCCAGATCTACGGAGGCGTTCCTCAGTACCGCCAGGTCAGCGCCCTCCAGCGCGGCGTGGACATCATCATCGGCACCGCCGGCCGCATTGAAGACCTCATCGACCAGGGTCGTCTCGACCTGTCCGAAGTCGTCGTCACCGTGCTTGACGAGGCCGACTACATGTGCGACCTCGGGTTCCTTGAGCCGGTCCAGCGCATCCTGCGCCAGACCAAAGCCGGCGGCCAGAAGCTGCTCTTCTCCGCCACCCTCGACAAGGGCGTCGCCTCGCTGGTCAAAGAATTCCTGACCAACCCGGCCGTGCACGAGGTCGCCGGTGAGGACCAGTCCTCCTCCACGATCGACCACCGC
This sequence comes from Cryobacterium sp. Hz9, assembly GCF_004402825.1. Classification (NCBI taxonomy): domain Bacteria; kingdom Bacillati; phylum Actinomycetota; class Actinomycetes; order Micrococcales; family Microbacteriaceae; genus Cryobacterium; species Cryobacterium sp. Hz9. The sequence goes on along the minus strand of NZ_SOFC01000013.1, from coordinate 7,129 downwards.
GTGCTCGTCATCGAGCACCGCGACAAGGGTCGTATCATTGAAGAGCTCGTCAACCGCGACGGCAAAACGCTCATCTTCAGCCGCACCCGCGCCTACGCTGAGCAGCTCGCCGACCAGCTCGAGGATGCCGGCGTCAAGGCAACGAGCCTGCACGGTGACCTCAACCAGGCTCGTCGCACTCGCAACCTGCAGATGCTCACGAGCGGCCGGGTCAACGTGCTCGTCGCAACAGATGTCGCCGCTCGCGGAATCCACGTCGACGACATCGACCTGGTCATCCAGGCTGACGCCCCCGACGAGTACAAGACGTACCTCCACCGCGCGGGACGCACCGGCCGTGCCGGCAAGACCGGAACCGTCGTGACGCTCATTCCCAAGCAGCGCAAGCGCCGCATGGACGAGCTGCTCGACCGTGCCGAGATCGATGCAAGCTACACCTCCGCCACCCCCGGTGACGCAGCTGTGCGCGAACTGGCCAATATCTAGCATTCGTTTGATCTGTAAAGGGGCACCCGCCGTTCGGCGGGTGCCCCTTGTGCGTGCCGCGCGGGTTGTGCGAACCCACCCGAATCTGCCAGAATTACTTCCCGAACGATCGGTAGCTTATTCGTCGTTCCCGCACGCGCACGCAGACACCGTCGTCAGGAGAGAATATGGCCGAGGCCTACCTTGTTGGAGGAGCACGCACCCCCGTTGGCCGGTACGGCGGCATGTTGGCCACAGTTCGTCCCGATGACCTAGCCGCGCTCGTCGTCGGCGAGGCCGTGCGGCGCGCCGGTATCGACCCGGGCCTGATCGAAGAGATCATCTTCGGCGCCGCCACCCAGGCCGGAGAAGACAACCGCAACGTCGCCCGCATGGCCGGGCTGCTCGCCGGACTGCCCGACCACGTGCCGGGCATCACCGTCAACCGGCTCTGTGCCTCCGGAATGTCGGCGATCACCATGGCCGCGCAGGCCATCCGTGCCGGTGATGCTGATCTGTGCGTCGCCGGTGGCGTCGAATCGATGACCCGCGCCCCCTGGGTGCAGGGCAGACCCGATCGTGCCTGGGCCAAGCCCGGCGCCCAGTTCGACACGTCCATCGGCTGGCGCTTCGTGAATCCTAAACTCGCGGCCCGCGACAAGGCCACCTTTTCCATGTCGGAGACGGCTGAAGAGGTCGCCCGGCTCGACGGAATCACCCGTTCAGAAGCGGATGCTTTTGCCCTTCGCAGCCACCAGCGCGCCGCCGCCGCGATTGACGCCGGCCACTTCGTCGAGGAGATCGTCGGCGTTCCCACCCAGAAGGGCGAGGTGCTCGTCGACGAGGGCCTGCGCCGCGACACCAGCCTCGGGGGACTCGCCGCCCTGCCCCCGATCGTTGCCGGCGGCTCTATCGTCACGGCCGGCAACGCGAGTTCGCTCAACGATGGTGCCTCGGCGATTCTCGTGGCGAGCGGTGAGGCCGTCAGACGTCACGGCCTCACGCCGCGGGCCCGCATCGTGGTCGGAGCCAGTGTTGGGTTGGCCCCGGAGATCATGGGCCTCGGCCCGGTCGCCGCCACCCAGCGTGCCCTCGACCGCAGCGGGCTGACCATCGCCGACCTCGGGGCTGTCGAACTCAACGAAGCTTTCGCCACCCAGTCGATCGCGTGTATCCGCCGCCTCGGCCTCGACGACGAGACCGTCAACCGTAGCGGTGGCGCTATCGCGCTGGGGCATCCGCTCGGATCGAGTGGAGCTCGCCTCGTCGTCACCCTGCTCGCCCGCATGGAGCGGGAAAACGCCCAGCACGGCCTCGCCACCATGTGCGTCGGTGTCGGCCAGGGCTCGGCCCTCATTTTGGAGCGTGTGTGATGTCTGTGTCTGAACTTGAGATCGGTGATCGTGGAGAGTCGGGGGTGCCCGCCCGGGTCGGCGTGCTCGGCGGCGGGCGCATGGGCGCCGGAATTGCGCACGCGTTCCTGCTGGCCGGAGCCCACGTGGCACTCGTTGAACGCAACAACACCGAGGCGACGGCCGCCCGCGAACGCGTGCTGCGCGCCGTCGAGGCGAGCATTACCCGCGGTGCAACCGGCGAGACCCGCCCGGAACTGGAAGCTCGCCTCGCCGTCGGCGCCGATTTCGGTCTGTTCCGTGACCGGGAACTCGTCGTCGAGGCCGTTCCCGAGGTGCGCGCACTCAAGATCGAGGCCCTGCAAAAGGTCGAGGTGCAGCTAGCCGACGACGCGGCCCTCGCCAGCAACACCTCGTCGATCTCGATCAACGACCTCGCCGATGAGCTTCAGCGCCCGGCGCGCTTTCTCGGCCTGCACTTCTTCAACCCCGTGCCCGCCTCGAACCTGGTCGAACTTGTCACCGGCAGCGCCACCTCGCCCGAACTGGTAGCGGATGCCCGAAACTGGGTGTCTGCGCTCGGCAAGACACCGATTACCGTCCGCGATGCGCCCGGCTTCGCCTCCTCTCGGCTGGGAGTGGCCCTCGGACTCGAGGCCATCCGCATGCTCGAGGAGGGCGTCGCGAGCGCCTCGGATATTGATGCCGCGATGATGCTCGGCTACAAGCATCCGGTGGGGCCGTTGAAGCTGACCGACCTGGTCGGTCTCGATGTGCGTCTCGGTATCGCCGAGTACCTGCACCAGCAACTCGGTGCTCGCTTCGAACCTCCGGCGCTGCTGCGCAGGCTCGTCGGCGAGGGCAAGCTGGGCCGCAAGTCCGGCCAGGGCTTCTACCGCTGGGACGAATCCTGATGCCCGCCCGCACCGCGGCCCCGCTCGCACCGCGCACGCACCACAAAGGAGGCCCCATGACGACCATTCTGCCCAGCTACGTGCAGGGCGCCTGGTGGACGCCACCCGACGAAGACGCCTTCGCTGCCGACGTCTGTGACGCCTCGACGGGTGAGGTCGTCACCCGTGTCAGCACGCAGGGCCTCGACCTCGCCGCGGCGCTCGACTACGCGCGCACGGTCGGCCAACGGAAGCTCGGCGAGCTCACCTTTCACCAGCGTGCCGTGCTGCTCAAGCAGATGGCACTGCTGCTGACCGAGCGCAAGCCGGAGCTGTACGCGCTGTCGAGCCGCACCGGCGCCACCACGGTGGACTCCTGGATCGACATCGACGGCGGCATCGGCGTGCTGTTCAGCTACTCCTCGAAGGGCCGCCGGGAGCTGCCGAATGCCCGCGTCTACGTTGACGGGCCGGTCGAGCAGCTCTCCAAGGACGGGTCCTTCATCGCCCGCCACATCTACTCGCGCCTGCCCGGTGTTGCCGTGCAGATCAACGCGTTCAACTTTCCGGTCTGGGGCGCCCTCGAGAAGTTCGCGCCGGCCTTCCTGGCCGGCGTGCCCACCGTGGTCAAGCCCGCGACACCCTCCGGCTACCTCGCCGAGGCGTTCGTGCGCATCCTCGTCGACTCCGGCCTGCTTCCGGAGGGTTCGCTGCAGCTCGTCTCCGGCAGTGTGCCGACCCTGTTCGACGACGTGCGCCTCGGCGACATCGTCGCCTTCACCGGATCGGCCTCCACCGCCGAGAAGCTGCGTGCGAGCGACTCGGTGCAGACCGGGGGAGTGCGTTTCACCAACGAGACCGATTCGATCAACGCGTCGATTCTCGGAACGGATGCCGCCACCGGCACTCCCGAATTCGATGCGTTCGTCAAGCAGGTCGTCGCCGAGATGACGGTCAAGGCCGGCCAGAAGTGCACGGCCATTCGCCGCGTTATCGTGCCGCGCGCGGCCATGGACGACGTCGTCGCGGCAGTGCAGGCTCGTCTTAGCGAACGCGTCGTACTCGGCGACCCCCGCGCCGAGGGCGTTACCATGGGACCGCTCGCGTCGACCGCGCAGCGCCTCGAAGTGCTCAAGCAGGTGGGCCGCCTGCAGGCCGCCGGCGGCGATCTGGTCGTCGGCAGCACGGATGCCCCGGCCGTGTTGCACGCGGACGGCACGACCGCCGTTGCTCCCGACGGCGCCTTCGTCGAGCCATTGTTGCTGCGCTTTGACGACGCTTCGGTCGCCGCCGTGCACGAGGTTGAAGCCTTCGGCCCGGTCTCCAGCGTGCTCGGCTACGACACCCTCGATGAGGCAATCGCCCTGGTGCGCCGTGGCGGCGGGTCGCTCGTGACCAGCATTGCCACGCACGACCCCGAGGTTGCCGTCACCCTGATGACTGGAATCTCCGCCTTCAACGGACGCGTGCTCGTGCTCGACCGCGACGATGCACGCACCTCAACCGGGCACGGTTCGCCGGTACCGCAGCTCGTGCACGGCGGCCCCGGCCGGGCCGGCGGCGGTGAGGAGCTCGGCGGCATCCGTGCGGTACTGCACCACATGCAGCGCACCGCCATCCAGGGTTCGCCCGAGATGCTCACGGCCATCACCGGAATCTGGCACCAGGGCGCGTCTGCGCAGACCGGCGGCACGCATCCGTTCAGGAAGAGTCTTGCTGAGCTCGTGATTGGCGATCAGATCAAGTCGGACTCGCGCACGGTGACCCTCGAGGACATCGAGACCTTCGCCCAGTTCACCGGGGATACCTTCTACGCCCACATGGACGAGGCGGCGGCCGCGGCCAACCCGTTCTTCCCGGGCCGGGTGGCGCACGGCTACCTGCTGGTTTCTTGGGCCGCCGGCCTGTTCGTCGATCCGGCGCCCGGGCCGGTGCTGGCGAACTCCGGCCTCGAGAACCTGCGGTTTGTGACGCCGGTCTCGCCCGGTGACAGCATCCGCGTTGCGCTCACCGCGAAGCAGATCACGCCGCGTGAAACCGACGAGTACGGCGAGGTGCGCTGGGATGCCGTGCTGACCAATCAAAACGATGAACTCGTCGCGTCCTACGACGTGCTGACCCTGGTCGCGAAGCACGGGGCCGGTCACATTCGAGAAGCGGGCTCGCGCACCGTGCGGGCCCGCTTATGAACCTGACCAACCAGGGGCGAAGATTTGACGGCAGTTTCTGTGCACTCGAATTGGTCCCGATTGACCCTGCCATCGCCGTACAGAACACCATCGTGCTCTGCTGACGGCACTGTCTAAGCGACGGGTCTAGACCATCGCGGTGTCGGTGCGAGCGGCCGTTCGAGCGTCGATTGTCGTCTTCGGTCGCCCTGCAAGAGTGGTGACGGGCAGCGAATCGGCCTCGCTGACGATGGCGAGTCCCTGAGCGCTGTTGGCTAAGCGGCTGAGGTCCTCGATCCACTGCCGGTTGATCGCGGCGGCGTGCCCGCCGGCGTACTTGAAATACAGCGGGATCGCTGGGTTCAGCCAGATCGAGCTACGACCGGAACCGGCCCCCGCGGCATCCTGCCAGGACAGAAGAAAACTTTCGCCCCGTCGCAGTTTCTGCACGATCACGAGTTGCAGGTGTGCGAGGGTGCGATCTTCGATCTCCACAACGACGCGGTCATACGTGAGAGAACCCATGATTGCCTTTCTGATCGAGTCAGCGATATCGCCGATATCAGTATCTCGGATGTGTTCAGGGCGCACTAGAGGCCAACGTCCCCACCTCCTCCTGCATCCGCCGGTCTGCGCCAAGCACCGGCATTCGCTTAGCCGGCGTCGTCGTCGGTCGTGCCGGCGCGCACGCGCGCAACCGTTTCCCACGCCGCGACGGTGACCAGAATGAACGAGGTCGCCGCGCCCAGCCCGAGTGGAGTCATGACCGCTGACGCCGTACCGGCCACAGCGAGCAGCGCGACCCCGATAAAGTGCGATCCGAGCACGGTGCCCGTGACAATCCAGCGAAAGAGCAGCAGCCCCACCAGATAGAACAGCGGCCCGCCCACGATGGTGACGGCCACCGGAAGCGTCATGGCCTCCTCCGGGTGGTCCAGCACCGACTTGTCCGCGACCGAGGTGAGCACGATTCCCGCGATGATGATCGCGTGCACGTAGGTGTAGGCCAGCCGGGCGATTCGACCCGGCTCGCTCGATGCTGAAATCGCCTTGCTTCCGGCGCGCTCGCCGTGATCGAAATAGAGCCACCACATGGCGACGCCGGTCAGAAAGGCGTGGAACAACCCGAACATTCCACCAGCGGATGCCTCCTGGTCGACAAAAGCGAACCCGGTCACCAAAAAAGACTCACCGATGGCAATGATCACGAACAGGGCGCTGCGTTCCGCGATGTGGGGCCCGGAAACGTCCCAGTCATCGACGCCTGGCGCCTTGAGCCCGGGAATGCGAAACCCGAGGCTCGCCGAACCGTACTCAATCGCGAGGGCGATTAGCCAGGCCGGCAAACGAAATGCCAGCGGCAGCAGGGCCCCGACAATCCAGAACATGCCAGCGACCGAGAGCCACAACAAGATGCGCAGAAAGGTCGCGTGCAGAGCGGGATCGTGCCGGGCGAGGGCGAGCACCATGAAGAGCGTGCGGCCCAGTTGCAGGGCAACATAGGCGACGGCAAAGACCAGGCCCTGATCATCAAACGAATCATAGATCGACGTGCTGACGACGAGGCCCACGAGGGAGAGCCCAATGACGACGCCGCGCACCGGAAGCATGGCCGGGTCGAGCCAGTTGGTCACCCAGGTGGTGTACACCCACACCCACCACAGGGCAAGCACGAGAATGATCCACTCCAACGCACCGACCCAGGACTGGTTGGCATAGAGGTACCGCGAAAGCTGCGTCAGTGCGAAGACGAAGATGAGATCGAAGAATAACTCGATGTAGGTGACCCGGTCGCTGCGTTCGGTATCGTCCGGCCGCAACAGGCTCCGCCGAAACCCCAGGCGTAAAATCCACGCGCGATGCTTAAGCGGATACTGCTGTATCGTCTTCCCTGATCGGCTCACGTCCCCAGTCTCTACCGTCCACCCCGGCATTCGCCCATCTATTTTCCATCCCATTTGCGGTTTAAACGCTTATTCCGGGGAGGGTCCATCTTCTGTCGTGGCCTTGCCTTACCCCTGAGGCCCGGGCGGAGGTTGGGCGGCTGGGCGCGTGATCAATCGTGCGCCGGGTTGCCGTTCCTGCGCCGGGCCCGCGCGGGCCGGTCTTTAGTGGTGGGGAAGTGGCTGTGGTGACGCGACACGCCCGGGTGGGGGGCGTTTTGACGGGTGGGCGGTGGGACCGTAATGTATCTATACGTACCCCAAAGGTGCGGAAAGCCGCAGTGCTTTTCGGCCTCACGTGGGACCGT
>NZ_SOFC01000004.1:0-2155 GCF_004402825.1 Cryobacterium sp. Hz9 | reverse complement strand
GCGGTGTCAGCGACGGTTAGAAATTGAGCCAGAATCGACGGTAAAAACTGAGCCACCCGAGCACGATTGATGGGTGATTACGGTGGAAGAGTGGGCTTTGGTTCGTCGCCTTCATTTAAATGAGGGCGTGTCGCAGCGGGAGATCGCGAAGCGGTTGGGCATCGCGCGGAACACGATCGCGAAGGCGATCAAGTCAGAGAAACCGCCCAAATATGAGGGCGTCGATCGGTCGTCGGGGATGCGGTCTCTGGAACCGCGGATTCGGGAATTGTTGTCGCAGAACGCGCGGATGCCAGCGACGGTGTTGGCTGAGCGGTTGGCGTGGACCGGGTCGATTACTTGGTTTCGTGAAACCGTTGCGCGGTTGCGGCCGGAGTATGCGCCGGCGGATCCGGCCGACCGGTTGAACTATGCGGCCGGGGATCAAACCCAGTGCGACTTGTGGTTTCCGCCGGTGAAGATCCCGTTGGGAGCCGGCCAGACGGGCTCACCGCCAGTGCTGGTGATGGTGTCTGGATTCTCCCGCTTCATCACGGCGGTGATGCTGCCCTCGCGAACGACGCCGGATTTGCTGGCCGGGATGTGGCAGCTGATCTCGACCCAGCTACTGGCAGTGCCGCGCCGCCTGATCTGGGACAACGAGGCCGGCATCGGCCGTGGCAACCATTTCGCCGCCGGGGTTAGCGCATTCACCGGAATGTTGGCGACCAGGATCGTGCAGCTCAAACCGTTCGATCCGGAATCCAAGGGAATCGTCGAACGCGCCAACCAGTACTTGGAGACGTCGTTCTTGCCCGGGCGCAGCTTCACCAGCCCGGACGATTTCAACCGGCAGCTAGCCGACTGGCTTCCCACGGCCAACGCCAGGACTGTCCGCCGGTTGGGCGGCAAACCGATCGAGTTCATCGGTCAGGACCGGGCGGCGATGCTGCCCGTGCCGCCGCTGGCACCGCTGGTCGGCTTCACCGCCCGGGTGCGGCTGCCGCGGGACTACTACGTGCGTGTCGCCAGCAACGATTACTCGGTGGACCCGACCGCGATCGGCCGGCTGGTCGACGTCACCGCGACTTTGTCTCAGGTGACGGTCCGGTTGGACGAGCGTGTGGTGGCCTGTCATGACCGGGTGTGGTCGACCGCAAAGACCATCACCGATCCCACCCATGTGGTTCAGGCCGGCCGGTTGCGCCGCGCTTTTCAACATCCGCCCGCAGCGCCGACGGACACGGACTTGCTGCGGGATCTGGCCGACTACGACACCGCGTTCGGCGTCAACTTCGACGTCCAAGGTCTGGACGAGGAGGCCGTGTAATGGGCGACACGACCAGCAGCGAGATCGAGTATCTCGCTCGAGCGCTCAAAGCACCGCGCATTCGCGACGCCGCCACCCGACTGGCCGAGCAAGCCCGGCAGGCCGCCTGGACTCACGAGGAATACCTCGCCGCGGTCCTCTCCCGGGAAGTGTCCGCGAGGGAAGCGTCCGGGGCGGAGATCCGTATCCGAGCTGCCGGGTTCCCGGCCCGGAAATCTTTGGAAGACTTCAATTTCGACCATCAGCCCGCGTTGCGCCGCGACACCATCGCCCACCTGGCGACCGGATCATTCCTGGCCGAAGCGCAAAACGTCGTGTTGCTCGGTCCTCCCGGCACCGGAAAAACGCATCTTGCGATCGGTCTCGGGCTCAAAGCCGCCCACGCCGGCCACCGGGTGCTGTTCGCGACCGCAGTCGAATGGGTGGCCCGGCTGCAAACCGCGCACCAACTCGGCCGGCTCCCGCAAGAGCTCGTGAAACTGCGTCGTTACGGGCTGATCATCGTGGACGAAGTCGGCTACATCCCCTTCGAACAAGACGCGGCGAATCTGTTCTTCCAACTCGTCTCGTCCCGTTACGAACACGCCTCACTGATTTTGACGTCGAATTTGGCCTTCGCCCGCTGGGGCGACGTGTTCGGCGATCAGATCGTCGCTGCAGCCATGATCGACCGCATCGTCCACCACGCCGACGTCATCACCCTCAAAGGCGCCAGCTACCGGCTGCACAACACCGGAATCGAATCTTTACCTTCAGTCCGCGCCGAGAACGCGGCACAATAGAACACACAACAAGTGGCTCAGTTTTCACCGTCGATAGTGGCTCAATTTTCAACCGTCGTCGACA
>NZ_SOFC01000016.1:0-1708 GCF_004402825.1 Cryobacterium sp. Hz9 | reverse complement strand
ACCGCCGACCGTGACGGGCAGGCCAGCATTCAACGCAGCGACGCGGGCTACCGGCGCGGCCTCGGCTGAGGGGTACGCCTGACCGAAAATGACGTCGTCGACGAGGGCGCCATCGAGTCCGGTGCGTTCGATCAGGGCAGCGATGACCGCCGAGGCGAGGTCGGCCGGCGCGACGGTTTTGAACGCGCCGCCGAACCGGCCGATCGGGGTGCGGAGCGGTTCGCAAATGACGACCTGCCGCAGCGCGGTCATTCGCTTGCCCCGATCAGCGTCGTGATGGTGGTCGGCGGCGAAGGAACGAGCAATGTCGCCTCGGTGGCGGCCTGCACCGCGTCGACGGTGACGCCCGGCGCGACCTCGCGCAGCACGAGCCCCTCGGGAGTGACGTCGATCACGGCGAGGTCCGTGATGATGCGGGTGACGACGGCCTTCCCGGTGAGCGGCAGGTCGCAGACCGTCTTGATCTTGAATTCGCCGTTCCTGGTGACGTGTTCCATCACGACGATGACGGTGTCGGCGCCGTGCACGAGGTCCATCGCCCCGCCCATGCCCTTGATCATCTTGCCGGGCACGGCCCAGTTGGCGATATCGCCGACGATACTGACCTGCATGGCGCCGAGTACGGCGACGTCGATCAGGCCGCCACGGATCATGCCGAAGCTCTGCGCCGAATCGAAGTATGCGGCGCCCGGGTTGACGGTGACGGTTTCTTTGCCGGCGTTGATGAGCTTGGGGTCGGCCTCACCCTCCCAGGGGTACGGTCCGACGCCGAGCACGCCGTTCTCGGAGTGCAGCACGACGTGCACGCCGTCGGGGAGAAAATTCGGAATGAGCGTCGGCAGACCGATTCCCAAATTGACGTAGGAATCGGGGGCGAGTTCCTGCGCGGCGCGCGCCGCCATTTCATCGCGCGTGAGGGCCATCAGTTCGCTCCGTTTCCTTCAGTGCGGGCACGAGCGGATGCCATCGGCCGTCGCCGCGTCGTCGTTTTCTCGATCGGCAGCTCGGCGGCGTCCACGGCGCCGAGCTGTACGACGCGGTTCACGTAGATGCCGGCGAGGTGCACCTGGTCGGGGTCGATCTCGCCGGGTTCGACCATTTCGTCCACCTCGGCGATGGTGATGCGGCCGGCCATGCCGGCCACCGGATTGAAGTTGCGGGCGGATTTTTCAAACACGAGGTTGCCGTGCCGATCGCCCTTGGCGGCGCGCACGAGGGCGTAATCGGTGACGATAGCCTCTTCGAGCACGTATTCCTTCTCGCCGCCGAGCGAGGAGAAACGGCGGGTCTCCTTCGGTGGAGACGACACGGTCACCTCTCCGCCTTGGCCGTAGCGCCAGGGCAGACCGCCGTCGGCGACCATGGTGCCCACCCCGCTCGCGGTGAAGAACGCCGGAATTCCGGTGCCGCCGGCCCGCAGCCGCTCCGCGAGGGTGCCCTGCGGGGTGAGCTCGACCTCGAGTTCGCCGCCGAGGTAACGGCGGGCAAAGTCTTTGTTCTCGCCGATGTACGAGGCGATCACCCGCGCTATGCGGCCTTCGCGCAGTAGCTCACCAAGCCCCCAGCCGTCGACGCCGCAGTTGTTCGAGGCGACCTGCAGGTTGGTGCTGCCGAGTGCGAGCAGCGCACGAATGAGCACGATCGGCACGCCGACCAGGCCGAATCCACCGACGGCGAGCGAGGCGCCATCGGGAATGTCGGCGACGGC